>NZ_AZAY01000009.1 GCF_001021165.1 Marinitoga sp. 1197 | reverse complement strand
GAGTCTCTTCGCCGCCACCAATAAAAAAGCAGCCTTTGGCTGCTTTTTTATTTTTTGAATTTATATTTTTTTGACTTTTTTATTTCTGATTTCATTTTATACATATATTTATCTGCTCTTTTTATAGTTTTATCTAAAGAATCTTTATATTGTACAATTCCATAAGAAATAAAAACAGGTATATTGTAATTCTTTAAATCTTCCTGAATTTTTGAAAATTTTTCTTTTGCTATTTTAATATCACAATTTTTTAAAACAACTAGAAATTCATCACCACCAAGTCTGATTATATAATCCTCTTTTCTTAAATGTTTCCTTATTGTTTCTACTGTATAAATTAAAACTTCATCCCCTTTTTTATGACCATGTTTATCGTTTATTTTTTTTAAATCATTCAAGTCGAAAAAAACCAACGAATCATTCTCATTAAAATGTATTTGTTTTAAAAATAGCCTATTATAGGCATTTGTTAACGGATCCTTCAAAGCTTTCAAAGATATTTTTCTTATTTTTATATGAGCTTTTCTAATTTCTTCCACTAAAGAAATACCAACTAATATTGTATAGGAAAAAATACCATAAGAAAATAAAAATTTACTATTATTTATAGAGAAATTGACTAAAATCAAATCATGAATAATAGTTGCAGCTAAAAAAGTTAATAAAAAAGTATATTTCACATTATTGTTATATAAAATAATTATATATAACAATAATGCTGTTGGAATCCATGAAAATAAATTATAATAATTCATAAGTTGGTAATAATCTTTTGCTATCAAATAAAAGAAAATAGGTATAATAATCGAAATTTTTATAATAATATTAATAATCTTATATTTATTTTGTTTTAAAGTTACTGTATTTAAGAAAAATAAAAATGCTAAAAGCATGGAAATATAAAAAATTTTTTTTAATAATAAAAAGGTATACATATTTCCAAAAGAATAATAATGAAAATCAATTGTTGCTATAAATAAAAAAAACATGGAAAAAAGATAATTGTATAAATGATTAACAGATTTCCTATCTAAAAAGAAAATATAACTGATAATCAATATTATAAGAAATAATATTATTCCCCCTATAGAAGATATTAAACCATAATTAATAAAATATAATAAAAGATATTCATGAAGTTTTGATTCTGGTATCAATACTGGTGTAATACGGATACCACCTTTATATAGATCGTAAATAACAAGCTTTAATTTATTTTGATCTTTTAAATTATTTAAAAGTATCAAATGGGGTTTTAAGTAAATATTGAATAAATTATTTTTATTGAATCCGAATTTTTTAATCAAAACATCATTTAAGTATAATTCAGCATAATTAGCAGAAATTTCAGGAAAAACAATATATTGATTTTCTGTTTTTGGAAAATAAGAAATTAAGATATATTCTTCACCTTTTGTTTCTTTAATAATAGGTGTGTATAATTTATTTCCATATTCATCATACCATTCACTTACTTTATAACCGGATAAATTATTTAATTTATAACTTGAAATTAATAATATGAAAAAAATTACAATACCTAAAAGAGAAAGTAGTTTTTTTTTCATACATACCCCCCATTTAACCATTCTAACAAACATACATGATTTATTATATCAATTTTTTCTACAAAAAACAATATAATGATATTAAAATTCACATAGATTGTCTAAAAAGTCTCAAATGAAACGAAGACTCGAAGATTGCCCTTAAAATTATGAATGAAAGCCGTCAAAATTACATGGATGTAATTTTGAGCGAAACAATACACGATGTATTGTTTGAGCGACGGCTGAGAATGAATAATTTTAAGGATAAGCAATCAAGCTGTCTGAGTGAATTTGACTTTTTAGACAGTCTTAATTTACATTTAGAATTTTTTACATAAATATTATTTAAAAAACACCAATAAATTCATAAGAAACTTGTAACGAACAAGTATTGACAAAAGAGCGAAAAAATGATAGAATAAATACGGTTGAAATGCCTGAAAGGTTGCCGAGGTGGCGGAATTGGCAGACGCTGCGGACTTAAAATCCGTTGGGTGGAGACACTCGTGTGGGTTCAAGTCCCACCCTCGGCACCATTTTTATTTTCTCCTACTCGGTGCGGGGTGGAGCAGTCTGGTAGCTCGTCGGGCTCATAACCCGAAGGTCGTAGGTTCAAATCCTGCCCCCGCTACCATTTTTTTTATGGCGGCGTAGCTCAGTTGGCTAGAGCATGCGGTTCATACCCGCAGTGTCAAGAGTTCGAGTCTCTTCGCCGCCACCAATAAAAAAGCAGCCTTTGGCTGCTTTTTTTCATTTATATATTATAAAATTTCCTTCCATTTATTTTCTTCATTAATATGTATAAATTCAATTCCCGCTTTCAAGGAAGATCTATCAAAATCTGTATCTCCAATCATAATACAATCTTTTGCATTTATATTCAATTTTTCAAGAACTTCCATAAAATATTTTGGATTTGGTTTACAAAAATGGGAATTTTCCATCGTTGATACATAAATAAAATTATTTGGTGATAAACCTATAAAATTTATTCTATGATGAACGGCAATTTCTGGAAATACAGGATTAGATGCAAAAATAAACTTATGTTTTGATGTTTTTATTTTATTTATTAAATCAAAATTTGGAACAACTATTTCTTTTAATTTTGGAAAATCATTTTCATAATAATTTAGAAAAATATTATACCAATATTTTTGACTTTTTCCTGTTTTTTTGGAAAGAGAGTTTAAATAATAATCTAAGTTATTTTCTTTTCCTTCAACTCTTTTAATAAGTTCAACCGTACATTCATAAATTATATCCATTATTTTTTTTTCTTTAAACCCTGTATATTTTAAAAAACTCTTAAAGTATATCTTTTGGAATTCATTTTCTTCATTTTTTATCAATGTCCCATCATAATCTAAAAAAATATACATTTTAATCCTCCTTTTAAAAAACAGCTTTTTAAATAAAAAGGTCTGGATTGTGGGGAGAGGGAGAGATTCACAATCCAGACAATGGTTTTAGTTCTAAAATTTTATTATGGTATTATTTTTGTTCCTGTTTTTCCTTCTAAAGCTTCTTTTAATTTTTCCATATCTGTGATTAATGCTGGCTTTTTAGCGTCTTTTACAAAGGATACACATGATTCTATTTTAGGTAACATACTACCTTTTGCAAAGTGACCTTCTGCTATATATTTTTCTGCTTCTTCAATAGTTATTGTATCTAATGCTTTTTGATCAGGCTTATTGAAATTTAGATAAACTTTTTCAACTGCTGTAAGAATAATAAATTCATCAGCATTTAAAATCTTTGCTAATAATGCAGAAGCTCTGTCTTTATCAATAACAGCTTCTACTCCTTTTATTTCACCACTTTCTTCAATAATTACAGGTATTCCTCCTCCTCCACCTGCAACTACAATCACATCATTCTCTACTAAATCTTTTATAGTATTTTTTTCAATTGCATCTAATGGAATTGGCGATGGAACTACTCTTCTCCAACCTCTTCCTGAATCTTCTTTAAACATCCAACCCTTTTCTTCCATTATTTTTTTAGCCTCTTCTTCTGTATAAAATGGACCTACGGGTTTTGAAGGATTTTGGAATCCAGGATCATTTTTATCTACTACAATTTGTGTAACAACCGCAGCAACATCTCTATTTATTTTTCTTTCATTTAGAATATTTTTTAATTCCTGAACGATCATATAACCTAAATATCCCTGTGTCATTGAACCTAATACATCCATAGGAAATGGTGGAATAGTTCCCTTAGCGATATCTTGCTGCAATAATAAGTTTCCCACTTGTGGACCGTTTCCATGTGTTATTACCAGGTCATATCCCATATCAATCATGTCAGCCAGATAGGATGCAGTTGTTCTTATGTTTTTAAACATATTTTCTGCAGTTGGTTTTTCACCAGGTCTGTTAACTGCATTTCCCCCAATGGCAACAACAGCTAATCTTTTCATATAAATTCCTCCCCTGCTAAATTTTATAGTGTAGCTATCATAATAGCTTTTATTGTATGCATTCTGTTTTCAGCTTGATCAAAAACTTTTGAATGTCTGCTTCTAAATACTTCATCTGTAACTTCCCTAATATCAAGACCTCTTTCTTTAGCTTCTCTAGCAACAATTGTTTCAAAATCATGGAATGATGGAAGACAATGTAAGAAAATCACATTTTGATTTTCTGTTTTTTTAATTAAATCCATGTCAACTCTATATGGGGTTAATAGTTCAACTCTTTCTGGCATTTTATCTTCTTCTCCCATTGATACCCATACATCAGTATATATTACATCAGCCCCTTTAACTCCATCTAATTCGGAGGTATATTCAATTACAGCACCAGTTTCTTTAGCAGTTTCTAAAGCTTCGTTCATCATTTCATCAGAAGGTTTTAATGATTCTGGTCCTACAGCTACATAATGCATTCCTAATTTTGCAGAAATTCTCATTAATGTATTTGCAACGTTATTTCTCGTATCACCAATAAAAACTACTTTCATTTGATTTAATGGTTTATGTATAAATTCCATCATTGTCATTACATCTGCTAATCCTTGAGTAGGATGAGCTTCATCTGTTAGCCCATTCCAAACAGGAACACCTGAGTACTTTGCCAAATCTTCTACAACTTTCTGTTTAAATCCTCTGTATTCAATACCATCGTACATTCTTCCTAAAACCTTAGCCGTATCTTCAATAGATTCTTTTTTACCCATTTGACTATTTGTTAAGAATGTTACATGAGCTCCTTCATCTAAAGCAGCAACCTCAAATGCAGTTCTGGTCCTTGTAGATGTTTTATCGAAAATCAATACTATATTTTTACCTTTTAATGTTTCAGTTCTAATGCCTGCTCTTTTCTTAGATTTTAAATCAAAAGCTAAATCTAATAAATATTTTATTTCTTCTGGTTTATAATCTTTCAATGATAATAAACTTCTTCCTTTTAAATTAATTGGCATATTATCTCCTCCTTTAAATAAAATAAACTTGACAATGTCTATTATACATTTTGTTTTCAATTTCTCAAAATGAAAAATCTTAGAAAAATTGGCGAGTATGAAGAAACTTTCATGATTATTCCTTTTTATTATGAGTATGCGTAAGTATAAGAGAGTATGCTTACGTATATAAATTTTATGGTATAATAATTCAAAGGAGTGATATTATGAAATTAAAAATAATATTTATACTAATATTAGTATTCATCTTATCTTCATGTATAAAACAACCAATTAAAGTAGAAGATACTAACTTTAATGATTTAACTAACTCACAAAAAGAGTTATTAATCAGATTAATTGCGACTGGATATAACCGTGGAGGTGGGTATTCATTTGAAAACTTAAAAAAATTAGCAAATGAAAACGGGGATGACTATGATGATAATGTTTTATATAATTATAAGTATTTTATTGGGAAAATAAACACTCCACCAACAAAAGTAATTAGTGTTAAATCATTAGTTTCTGATGATGATAGAATAAAAGAATATGTAAATAATATTATGAATAGATTCTCAGACAATTCTAATAAAAATTTTTTTATTGATGCTTTCGATTCAAAAATTCCAACAAATCCTATAAAAAATGATCGTGATTTTGAATTTTTAAATCCAAATACAATAAAAAGTTATGAAAAAAGAGATTTTTTAGTTAATAAAGTTTATAATCTCATTAAAAGAGATTATTCAAATAATTATCTTTTCAAGTATTGGTATGATAAATTTTTTAAAGACATTACATTCAATGACGACAATATATTATTTTACTCAAAATTTCTTGTTGATATTGTTTATGCATATACAAATTCAGATATAGAACTAAAAAGATTGCAGTATACAGGTTCAGAGTTATATCCGGAAGTTATTAAATTAAACCATATACCTGTTGAGTTGATACTCGCAATAATGTATCAGGAGTCAAAATTTTTTCCAGGATCATTTAGAGCAGAGATTTCAAATGGAAATATATACGCATTATCTTTTGGTTTAACACATGTTTTAATAGATGCAGACTTTCTTTATATTTCGAATACTGATGAAACTATAGGTGATGGCGACAAGGGAGAAAGAAGTTTTGATTTGATTTCTTATTTTTATTTAGGGAATAATAGAAATGAAGAAACATATTTTTCAGATTGGGATTTAATTACAATAAGAGGATCTATATTATATTCTGCAATTTATTTAGATATGTTATATCAAAAATTAATTAAGTATATTAAATAGTGTGCGTGAGGGGGAGAGAAAATGATAGGTGTAATTGGAAGTTCAAATATGGATATAGTTTTAACAGTTGAAAAATTTACAAATCCTGGCGAAACCCAAAAAGCTATTTCTTTAGAATATTTCCCAGGTGGAAAGGGCGCTAATCAGGCCGTAACTGCTGCAAAGCTTTCAAATAATGATGTTTATTTTTTTACGTCATTAGGAAATGATGATTTTGGTAAATCTCTGGCAGTGAATTTTGATAAATTCGGAATAAAAGGTTATGTGTATACCGACTTACCAACAGGAAGAGCATATATTGAAGTTACAAAAAGCGGATGTAATAGAATAATAATTTTCGAGGGAGCCAACAGTTTTATTACACCAGAAATTGTTGAAAACAAATTAGATATATTAAAGGAATATAAGTATTTTTTACTTCAAAATGAAATACCGTTTGAAACGTCTTTTCACATAGCTAAAACTCTTAAGTCAAAAAAGAAAATAATTATATTTGACCCTGCTCCAGCTCAAAATATTAAAAAGGAAATTTTTGAATATGTTGATTATTTCACCCCAAACGAGGAAGAATTCAAATATCTATCAGAAACATTTTTTAATTTAAACCCGGAAAAACAATTAAAAGAAACTTTAAGGAATTTTTTTGGATTGGGAGTCAAAAACATAATTTTAAAACGCGGTGAAAAGGAGATTATCTTGTATAATAGGAATTCTATATTAAAAATTCCTGTATTTAAAATGCATAAAGTTGTAGACACAACTGCTGCAGGAGATGTGTTTAATGGTGCGCTTGCCGTTGCATTAGAAGAAGGAAAAAATATAAAAGAAGCTATTAAATTTGCTGCCGCTGCTGCTGGAATTTCCGTAACTAGAAAAGGCGCTCAATCTTCAATTCCAACAAGAAATGAAGTGGATAATTTTTTAAGTTCAAAATAAAATAAAGAGGCTTAAGCCTCTTTATTTTATTGAAATATATGTAATCATTCCTAAAAACAATCCAAATATCCCTAAAACTATATATTTTGTTAGTGTTCTTTTTTGTCTGTTTACTTTGATAGTTATATCCTGTTCGTAACTTCCTCTTTCATTAAAAATTAGGATTTTAATCTTATAATTTCCATCTTCATAATTTATAGGGAAATAAATTTCATTCTTTCCCGGGTATATACTTTTCTTATATTTATCTAATTTTATAGTTGCATATGTATTTGAGTATAATAGAATTTTCAATCTGTCATTATACCAATCGTCATTTGGTGAAACTTCTTTGGTATAAGATTCTATTTTTATAACTGGATATATTTCTTTATCTAAACTAATATTTAATTCTTCATTATTTAACAAAAATTCATAAGTTTTATCTTTATACTTTACTTTTAAAATTCCAGAACCAGTAATAAATTTTTGAGAACATGAAAAGACATTATACTTTTCATCATTTATTATAATTTCCTGAGGATATTGCTTTAAATGAAATGTGACGGTTGAAATCATTGAATCATCTATATAGTGCAATTTCACATACTGGCTATATGAAGTTCCGGTACTACCAAATGAGAAAATAAAATTAAAATCCATAGAGATATATCCAAAAGATATTATACTAAAAATAATGATCAAAAAAAATAACATTTTTTTCATTAAAATCGCCTCACTTAGTCCACCTTTCTGATATATTTATATCAACCTTCAGCGGAACCTCCAAAGCAATGGCGTTCTCCATAATTTCCTTAACAATATTAGCAACTTCTTCCTTTTTATCTTCAGGTAATTCTATAACTATTTCATCATGAACCTGAAGTATCATCTTAGCATATTCTGGCAATTCTTTATCTAATTTTATCATAGCTAATTTCATAATATCAGACGCGGTCCCTTGAATTGGAGTATTTACAGCCATTCTCTTTAAATCATTTTTATTCAATCTTAGATTATTTAAAAATCTTTTCCTACCAAATAATGTTTCAACATATCCATTCTTTGAAAGATCTGATAAAATTTTATGTTGATATTCTTCTACACTCTTATATAACTCAAAATATTTTTTTATAAATATTCCTGCATCATTAATAGAAACTCCAGTTCGTTCTGATAAACCATAAGAAGAAACTCCATAAATAATTGAAAAATTAATCATTTTTCCAATTTGTCTCATTTTATAATCAACCTGTTCTTCTGAAACATCAAAAAGTTTTGCAGCCGTTATTGTATGAATATCTAAATTATTTTTGAATGACTCAATTAAAACAGGATCTTTACTCATATGAGCCAATACACGTAGTTCAATTTGGGAATAATCAGCACTTAAAAGAATATAACCATCTTTTTCCGCTTTTACAGCTTTTCTTATTTTTTCTCCTTCTACATCTCTAATAGGTAAATTTTGAAGATTTGGATCGCTACTGCTTAATCTTCCTGTAGCTGTACCTGTTTGATTAAATGATGTATGTACCCTTTTCGTCTTTTTGTTAACCAATTTTGGAATTGACTGAATATACGTTGATAATAATTTCTGATATTTTCTAAAATCCAATATTTTCCGAATAATTGGATGATCATCTTTCATTTCCTCCAAAACCTGTGCATTTGTAGAAAATTGACCACCTTTTGTCTTCTTTTTTGGAACCAATCCCAGCTTTTCAAATAACAATTCTCTTATTTGCTTGGGTGAATTCGGGTTTATCTCATAACCAGCTATTTCTTTTATTTCACGTAATATATTGTTTGATATATCTGTATATTCTTTCTCTAATTTTTTTAGATATGGAATATCAAAATAAACACCATTTAATTCCATTTTAGCCAAAACAGGAATTAGAGGATTTTCTATCTCAAACATAACCTTTTCTAATTCAAATTCATAAATTTTCGGTCTTAAAATGTGAAATAGTCTTAAAGTGATATCTGCGTCTTCACCTGAATATTCTGCCACTTTTTTTGAATCTACATCTTTTAGAGTGTTTGCAAATAATGTTTCATTTACAATTTCATTGTATTTTATAGTTTCATAATTTAAATACTTTTTTGCCAGATCATCCATATTAAATCTTCTTGAATCTGGAGAAATTAAATATGCAGCAATCATCGTATCAAAATAAGGAGTTTTCATCTCAAATCCCGCTGTTTTCATAATTGATAAATCATATTTTAAATTTTGTCCAACTAAATTTTTTTCTTTTAATATATCCCATAATTTTTTTAAAATACTTTTTTTAGTTTCATTACCTTCGTTTGATATATCTATATAGTATCCTTTTTTAGGTTCAAAAGATATTGCAATGCCAAGTATTTCCGCCTGATAAGGATCAATAGATGTAGTTTCTAAATCAAAAGAAATAATATCCTGTTTTTTAATTAAATCTAAAATCTTATTTAAATCTTTTTTTGTTAATAATTCATATTCTCCTTTAGAAGATAGATCTTCAATTCCTGGAAGATTGCTAATTTTTATAACTTTTTTCTGTTCTTTAAAACCTAACTCTCTAATTATAGATTTAAATTCAAATTCATTAAGTAAATCTTCTAAAGTTTCATTAAATCCTCTGTATACATAACTTTCCCAATTTATTTCCAACGGAACATCAGTAACCAGCTGAACAAGCCTTTTACTTAAAAACGCCATTTCTTTTCCTTCAATAAGTTTCTTTTGTATAGATTTCGTTGTACTTCTAACATTTTTATATATCTCTTCTAATGAACCAAATTCTTTTATTAATTTAGTTGCAGTTTTCTCTCCAATTCCCTTAACTCCAGGAATATTATCAACAGCATCTCCAGTTAAAGCTAAAAAATCCTGAATTTTTTCCGGACCAAATCCATATTTTTCATAAACTTTATTTACATCATATTCTCTAATATCGGTAATTCCTCTACCTATTCTGAGCATTTTTATTTTATCATTTACCAATTGCATTAAATCCTTATCAGATGATAGTACATATATTTGATTAAATATTTTCTGCCCATTTAAAGCCAGTGTTGCAATTACATCATCAGCCTCATAACCTTCTTCAGCAATTGTTTTAATACCTAAAGCATTTACAATTTCCAGAATATAAGGTATTTGATCTTTGAAAATTTTAGGTGTTTCCGGTCTATTTGCTTTATAACTTTCAAGTAATTTATGCCTGTATGTAGTTGTTTTTTTATCCATTACAAAAATAATGGCATCTTCATTTTTTATTACATATTTTTCTAAAATTTTTAAAATCATCTTTGTAACCCCATAAATAGCATTTGTGGGTATGCCTGATGTAGTTTTAAGATTAGGATCTAGTGCAAAAAAAGCTCTATAAGCAACACCACTTCCATCTATTAAATACAAATTTCCCATATATGCCTCCTCTATTCAGCTCGTACATATTTTTTTGTGCCATCAGGCATCTTGAATTTAACAACAATCCCTTTAGCGGGTTTTTCTTCACCTTTATATATTTTATATATATTTTGAGGAGTAATTCCATATTCTGCTCCTTCTGCGCTAATATGTACATCAAATGGTTGTTCTGAATACACAAATACAGTTACTTCTACTTCTTTCATAATAACACCTCCAATGTTTTATTGATAAATTTTAATATTTTGTCAAAAAATCACTAAATACGCTATCTAAAAAGTTTTTTCAGAATCTAGTAACAATGTAACAGGCCCATCATTAATTAGGTTAACTTCCATTTCTGCCTGAAAAATACCTTTTTCGACATTAATTTTATATTTTTTTTCTATAAATTCTATAAATTTTTCATAATATTCTTTCCCTTTATCAGGTTTTGCCGCTGAAGAATATGACGGTCTTCGACCCTTTCTACAATCACCATATAAAGTGAATTGAGAAACAATTAAGATTTCTCCTTTTATATCAAGTAAAGATAGATTCATTTTTCCTTCGTTATCTTCAAAAATTCTCAAATTAAGAATTTTATCTGCCAACCATTCAATATCTTTTTCATCATCATTTTGTCCAACACCAAGCAACACCAAAATACCTTTATCTATCTTTCCAACAGTTTCCCCTTCAACATCAACATGAGCTTTTTTAACCCTTTGAACTACTGCTCTCAATACTAACTCCTCCTTACGCTATATACACCTTTTATATTTTTTATTGATGTTAAAACCCTCATTAAATGCTGTACATCTTTTACCGAAAGCCTCATTTTTAAATCTATTCTGTCAACCTTTCTGGAAGTTTCATACATTTCTATATTCGCTTTTTCAATTTTTATCTTTTTTCTAATATCATTTAATACAGATTTGTTTTCCATTTCTATAAGTAAGTGTGTAATAAATTTGGAATTTTCTAAATCTTCTGCAATCCAGGATACTTTTACTACTCTTGAAATTGGAACCTCTTTAATATTCATACAATTTTTTCTGTGAATTCCTATACCTCTTCTACTAACTATCCCAATAATATCATCACCTAATACCGGATTACAACATTTTGCAAAATACACATCTATACCTTCCTGACCATCAACTATAACTCCAATTCCTTTTCTTTTATAAGATATTTTTGAGGTTTGAAAATTTTCCTCTGCCTTTTTTATTTCAATATCTTTAGGTTCAAAAAGCTTATAAATTTCCCTTGGATTTACATCACCAAAACCTAATCTTATATATAAATCTTCTTCGTTTTTTATTTTGTTTTTTTCACAAAAAACTTGATTATCTTTTAATTCGTGGATTAATTTGTCTATAGACATATTTAATTCTTTTGCAATTTCTCTAAGTTTTTCCCTACCTTTTTCTTCAAGATTTTTTTCATTTTTTAATCTATAATGTCTTTTTATTTTATGTTTGGTTCTTGAAGATTTTGCATATTTTAACCAGTCTATACTTGGACCTGAAGAATTCCTATTTACTATTATTTCCACAATATCTCCATTTTGAAGTTCATAGCTTATTGGAACGATTTTTCCATTTACCTTAGCCCCAGCAAAATGGTTGCCAACATTTGTATGTATCGCATATGCAAAATCTATAGGCGTTGCACCATATGGTAAATGCAAGATTTCACCTTTCGGAGTAAATACAAAAACCTCATGAGCTTTTAATTCTTCTTCTATATCGTTCAAATTAAAAGCGGATTGGGCAATTTCTTTATGTAAATCCATCAGTCTTTTTACAAAATATAATTTTTTGGTATCCACACCTTCTTTATATGCCCAGTGAGCAGCCAATCCGTATTCACTTTCTTCATGCATTTCCCAATCTCTGATTTGAATTTCTAAAGTTTCACCTTTATTTGTAATAACAGTAGTATGAATAGACCTATAACCATTTGATTTAGGAACAGCTATATAATCTTTTATTCTTCCTGGAACAGGTCTCCAAACTGAATGCACAACACCTAAAGACGCATAACATGCAGTTGGGGACTCGGTTATTATCCTTAATGCTATAAAATCATAAATTTCATCAAAACTTTTGTTTTTTCTCAACATTTTTTCCCATATACTATATAGATGTTTTGTTCTCCCCTGTAAAGTCGCTTTTATATTGTGCTTTTCTAAATTTTCAAATATAATTTTTTTATAATCTTCCATTCTATTATGGACATTTCTAACTTTTTCTTCTAACTTCCCCTTTAAATCTTCGTAAGCTTCTGGATATAAATATTTAAAGGATAAATCTTCTAATTCTGCTTTTATTTTATGAATACCTAATCGATGAGCTATTGGAGCATATATCTTAAGTGTTTCCTGAGATTTTATTATTTGTTTTTTATGTGGTACATATTGCAACGTTCTCATATTATGTAATCTATCTGAAAGCTTTACTATAATAACTCTTATATCATGGGACATAGCAAGAAGCATTTTCCTGATCGTTTCAATTTTTTCTAATGATTTCATGTCAACTTTATTTAGTTTTTCATTTAATTTCAGATTGCTAATCTTAGTTACACCATCTACGATTCTTCCAATATCCGTTCCAAACTCTTTATTAATTTTTTCAATTGGAACATCGCAATCTTCTACAACATCATGCAATAAGGCTGCCACAATACTTTCAATATCCATTTTTAATTCGGCCAATATTTTAGAAACAGCTTTAGGGTGTTCAAAAAAAGGCTCTCCTGAATCACGCATTTGCCCTTCATGGGCATTTTTAGCTAAAAAATATGCTTTTTCTAAAAGTTCTACTTCAGAATTGTTTAAATCTTTATTTAAAATTTTCTCTATTTCTTCCTTATAAACTTTAAAATCCTGATCCATTTACTCACATCCTTTCACTATTAAATTATATCACAAAAGATAAGTCTAATAAAATTTATGATATAATATGTTGTATACAGGAAGTTCAAAAATCCAAATTCACACAAAAATTGTTTGTGAATCTTTAAAAAATTAGTTTGTTTAGGAGGGAAAAAATGAAATTAAAGGATAAAATATGTATAGTAACCGGTGCAAATAGAGGTATAGGAAAAGAAATAAGCAAAAAATTTGTGGAAGAAGGTGCTACCGTTTTAGGCTTTGCCAGAAATATCGAAGCATTAAAAAATGTGGAAAATGAATTAAATTCTATGAAAAAAGGAATATTTAAAGGTTATAAAGTTGATGTATCAAATACTGATGAAGTAAATAAAGCAGTTAAAGAAATATTTAAAGAATATAAAAGAATAGATGTACTTGTAAATAATGCCGGCGTTACAAAAGATACGTTATTATTATTAATGAAAGAAGAAGAATTTGACTTTGTTATTAATGTTAATTTAAAAGGGGTTTTTTTAGTTACCAAAGCCGTTGCAAAATTCATGAGGAAACAGAAAAGTGGATCAATTATAAATATATCAAGCGTTGTTGGATTAGATGGAAATATCGGCCAAACCAATTACTCCGCAAGCAAAGCGGGAGTTATTGGAATGACAAAGACATGGGCTAAAGAGTTAACCATGAAAGGTGAGCAGATAAGAGTTAACGCTGTTGCACCTGGATTTATAGAAACAGATATGACAAAGGAATTGAATGAAGAATTTAAAGAGGAAGCATTAAAAAGGATACTGTTAAAAAGATTTGGTTCTCCTGAAGATGTTGCTAAAGTGGTGTTATTTTTAGCTTCTGATGATTCATCATATATAACAGGCCAGATTATCAGAATAGATGGAGGTTTATCATTGTAATGAATTACACCCCAGGCTATATTAAATTATACGAAACTCGAGACTTACATAAGAGAAGGGATTTATTATATGAAAAATTAGTTTCATGTGATTTATGTCCTAAAAATTGTAAAATAAACAGACATAAAAATATTGGTTTTTGTAAAGTAGGAGATAAAATAAAAGTTTCAGAATTTGTATTATATAAAGGCGAAGAACCCCCTTTGGTAGGAAATACAGGTGCTGGTGGCGTTTTTTTTAGTAATTGTTCAATGAGGTGCGTATATTGCCAGAATTTTAATTTCTCGCAAAAAGGTTTTGGTAAAGAGTTTTCAGCAAAAGAACTGGCAAATAAATTTATATGGCTTCAAAATGAAAAGAATGTTCAAAACATTGATTTGGTAACTGCTACGCCATATTTACCATTTATATATGATGCATTAATTTTAGCAATTGAAAAAGGATTAAAAATACCTTTGTTGTGGAATACTTCCTCATATGAAACTGTTGAGACGTTAAAATTTTTAGATGGTATTGTTGATATATATCTTGCAGATATAAGATATACATCTCAATATGCTGCAAATAGATACTCTAAAACTCCTGATTATTGGCAATTTGCAAAGGATGCCATAGTTGAAATGTATACTCAAATAAAAGGAGAATATGTTTTTGAAAATAATATAATGAAAAAAGGACTTATAATAAGAATTCTGGTTTTACCGAATAATATAGATGAAGCAAAAGAGGCTTTGAAATTTATTTCTAAAATAAACAAAAATATTCTTGTCAGTTTAATGGATCAATATGTGCCTGTATATAAAGCAAAAGAATATCCTGAAATAAATAGACTTTTAAAACAAACCGAATATGAAAAGGTTATAAATACAATGATAGATTTAGACCTTAACGGCTGGATTCAAGAACATAAATTGTTATAGGGGGAATAAAGATGAAAAATGACGAAATGATAATGAGGATTCTCGATGACATTCAAGAAGCCGTGATTCTTATTAATCATGAAGAGAAAATTATTTTTTTAAATAATTCAGCGTCAAAAATACTAGGAATTCCTAAAAAAAAGGCTTTAAACACAAAAGTTACCGACACTATAACAGACACAAGACTTCATATAGTATTAAAAACTGGTATCCCAGAATTGGATAGAATTCAAAATCTTGGGAAGAAGGTTATAGTTACATCCAGGTTTCCTATACGAGACGAAGAGGACATTATTATAGGAGCAGCGGCAATATTCAGAGATATAACAAGTATTCAAAAATTAGCAGAAGAAGTAACCAATTTAAGAGAATTAGACTCTCTATTAAGAGCTATAATAGATTCCACGTATGATGCTATTTCAGTTGCCGACGAAGAAGGTAGAATAGTTATGGTAAATAAGGCATACACAAAGGTTACTGGTTTAACTCCAAAAGAGGTAATAGGCAAATTAGCTACATATGATATTGCAGAAGGTCATGAAAGCATGCATATAAAATGTGCAAGAGAAAAGCAACCCATATTAAATGTAAAAACTAAATTATCTACCAATAAAAAAGAAGTTCTAATCAATGTAAATCCTATTTTCGTAAAAGGCGAATTCAAAGGAAGTGTAGGTGTTATTCATGATATTTCTGAGATAGAAAGATTAATCAGAGAACTTGAAGCAACAAAAAGACTTTTAAAAAAAGAAGAAGCAAAATATACATTTGAAGATATTGTTGCCGAATCGGAGATAATGAAAAATGTTGTATTTCAATCAAAAAAAGCCGCTAATACAAATGTAAATATCTTATTGTATGGAGAAGCAGGTGTTGGTAAAGAAATATTAGCTCAGGCCATTCATAATTACAGTAAAAGAAGAGAGTTTCCTTTTTTATCCACAAATTTATTACTTCAAGATGAAAAAAAACAGCTGGAAAATTTTTTTGAAAATGAAGACAATCTAATAGAGAGAGCTGAAAAAGGTACTATTTTTATAGATAATGCACATTTAATGGGACCAGAAGTTCAAAATTTAATGATAAAACTTTTGAATGATGGTGAAGTATTCTATAAAAATAAGAAAATAAGCCTAAACGCCAAAATCATTTTTGCTACTCCTGAAAATTTAAAGGAATTAATGTCAATAGGAAAATTTTCCAGAAAACTTTATTATAAAATATCAGTAGTTACAATTGAGGTTCCCGCATTACGCGAAAGAAAAGATGACATACCAAAAATGGCAAAACAGATATTACATATATTAAATCAAAAACATGAAAAGGTCGTTTATGATTTTTCAGAGGATGCTATAAAAATATTAGAGAGTTATGAATGGCCAGGAAATATAAGAGAACTTGAAAATGTATTGGATAGAGCATTAATGAACATGTCTCAATCTGACACAATAGTTACTTCAATACATCTTCCAGAATTAAAAACCATAGAATTAGATAAGAACAAAATAAATGGCACATTAAAAGAATTATTAGACGAATATGAAAAATTTATTATTATAGAAACATTGAAAGATTGTCAGGGAAACAAAACAGCTGCTGCCAGAAAATTGGGTTTGACTGTAAGAAATTTATATTATAAACTTGAAAAATTAGGCTTGAAATAACGGTGATTTGATGAGATTTAAATTTAATCTTGAAAGATTAAAAAATTTAAGAGAACGCCTTGAAGAAGAAGCAAAAAGAATTTTTTTAGAAGCCACTGCTGAAAGAATAAAAGCAGAGGAAAAGCTTGTTGCCATAAATAACAAAATAAAATTGGAAAATGAAAGATTTATTAAACAAATTTCACAAAACCTGATGACTATACAGGAAATCCAGCAATGGAGATCTTATCTAGAATCTTTAGAAAAAGAAAAAATAAAATTAGGCGATATATATAGAGAAAAAGTTGCTATAGAAGAAGAAAAGAGAAAAGAATATCTAGAAGCTCGTAAAAATAGAATCATTTTAGAAAAATTAAAGGAAAGAAAATTCGAGGAATACAAAATAGAATACCAGAGAGAGGAAAATAGAAATTTAGATGAAATTGGAATTCAAATGTATTATAGAAAAAAGAAAGATTTTAAGTAAAATTTATATTTTCTTCCATATACCTTAATAATAAATATGGTATAATAAATTCGGTTAAGGCAACGTAGCCAAGGGGTCTAAGGCGGCGGTCTGCAAAATCGCTATTCGTGGGTTCAAATCCCACCGTTGCCTCCATCAATATTAATATAAAAATCCCCCAGATGGGGGATTTTGTTTTTATAATTAATCTTCTTTTAAAAAATTTTATTATTAAATAAATTTTTGAAAATCTTCTGGTAATATTACATTTTCTAATTTTTTTTGCGTAAATATATATCTTCCATCGCAAATAAAACCCAATTCTTCCCAATTTAAATCATTTAACATGTTTCTTAATTCTACTAAATCAATATTTTTATTTTTTGGAAAAATACCCAGAATACTTCCATCATAATATTTTGATTCGTGAATAAAAAAAGGTTTTTTGTTTCTTGTTTTGGCATTTACATATATTCTTGGTCTATCAGAAATATAAAAATCTCTTCCCCATTTCCACCAATTGTTTTCATCAAATTTTTTAATTTTTCTTTTTAATAATTTTTCTTTATGTTTTAGAAGGTGATCATTAATAGTATTATAAATCATCCTCTTAGTTTTTCCTGTTTTTTGTGTGTAAGAACAAACAACTTCTATATTTCCAGATTCATGAGCAAATACTTCATCAGCCCCACTTACTCCTCCTACTTTAACATATGCAATATCGCTTAAATGCATAGAATAATTTTTTTCTTTTATAAAATAAATAAAACCTTTTGAACAATATTGATATCTTTTTTCATCATTATATATAGTTTCATGAGACATATTACCTTTTTCATATCGAAAAATCATTACATTTGGTGAAAACCCCTTACCAAATATTTTTTTATCTCCAAAAGTATATATATGTGTAAAAGTTCCATTCTCATGAAGTAATTGATTGACTCTTAAAGCAGAAGTTAAATCAAATAATTCTCTTGGTACAATAAATATGATTTCTCCTTTTTCTTTTAAATGAAGATACGATTTATAAATAAAGTAAAGAAAAAGGTTTGTTCTCCCATCAAATAAAATATTAAATTTTTTTAACTTTTTTCTGGTTTCTGGAATTATATTTGAATATTTTACATATGGAGGATTTCCAATAATTGTGTCAAATTTATTTTTTATTGAGTAATCAAAAAAATCACTAAAAATAATTGACGGAAGGTTTTCTGATATTATATCAAATGAAAAACTTCTATCAATTTCTATAGATATAATATTTTTATAATTTTTTAATTGTTTTAAAAATTCTCCATTCCCTACAGCCGGTTCTAAAATATTATTTCCATATCTTATTAATCTAACCATTTTTTCAACTATATGTGATGGTGTAAAAATCTGACCTAAATTTTTTTCCTTATATTTCAATATACTCCCTCCAAAAATTTTTTAAATATAATTACTTTAGAATATAAAAAGAAACTTCCATAGGAAGTTTCTTTTGTTATAACCATTTTTCATAACCATTTTTTCCCTTTAAACCACAAAAATGTCATAAACATGATTATTAATGATGAAATAATTATATTTATATATACCAGAGGATTTTCTTGAAACGGTAATTTTACATTCATTCCATAAAAACTCGTCAATATTGTTGGTACTTGAAGCAATATGGTTACAACTGTCAAAATTTTCATAACAATATTTAAATTATTTGAAATAACAGACGCATAAGCATCCATCATACCAGATAAGATATTACTATAAATATTAGTTACTTCTATTGCCTGTCTATTTTCGATTAAGGTATCTTCCAATAAATCCTGATCATCTTCATATAATTCTAAAATCTTAC
The DNA here is from genome assembly GCF_001021165.1 of Marinitoga sp. 1197. NCBI lineage: Bacteria > Thermotogati > Thermotogota > Thermotogae > Petrotogales > Petrotogaceae > Marinitoga > Marinitoga sp. 1197. The sequence continues at coordinate 38,907 of NZ_AZAY01000009.1, read as the reverse complement.
CTTTTAACAATTTTTCCATCATTATCTCATTTGATCTTAATGATGTAGTGAAGTACACTAAACTTTTCTCAAGATACATTAATGTTTCTAACTCATAATTTTTCATAGATTTATGTAATTCTTCTTCAACTAAGTCGATAGTTTTATTTATTTCTTTTAGATAATCCAAAAACAATTTTGCATTTTTAAAGAAAATTTGAAAAATCATTTTACTTTTTTTATGAGGATTCAATAAACTTGCTTCTATCATTTTCTCAATGAAATCTATTTCATTTTTCATTGAAAGTAATATATAATTTTTTCCTATAATAATACCAAGAGATACTGTTTTATATGGTATTTTTTCATCTTCTTCATTTCTCATAGGAACTTTTAATATTAATAAAATTGTATCTTCATCAATTTCTATACGAGATCTTTCATCATCATCAAGTGAATCATTAATAAAATCAGGATCAAAATTTAACAAACTTGATAGCATATGTATTTCATCCTGAGATGGATTTATAACTTTTATTAATGCATCTTGAGAGAAGCTTTTTGCCTCCACTAATTTATGTTCAATTCTACTATAAAATTTTACCATATTATCTCCTCCTTTTATATATTGCTATGGCGGTCTAGACAACGGATCTTCGCTACAACTAAAATAATCCATAATTTTCACCTCTCTTTTTTGAATTTAATTATATCCATTTAATTATATCATATAAAATATCATATTTTCAGAATCATAATGAAATTAAATCTCTTTTTTAACAAAAAAATTTAAAGATGTTAATTAGGCTCTTTTAGAAAATGTTTTATTTTTTAAGTAATTAATTATATATGAAAATATAAATATAGAAAATAACGTAACAACTATAGACGGTCCAGGAGGAATATTTATAAAATAAGCAATTAATATACCTAAAAAACCGGAAAAAATACCTATAAAGCCTGATATTATGAGCATCTGATTTAATGATTTAGCAAATAATTTAGAAATGGCACCTGGAGTAATCAATAAAGAAGTAACTAAAATAACTCCGATTATTTTCACAGAAGTCACCACAACAACAGATACTATTATTAAAAACAAATAATTAATCATATTCACAGATATTCCATAATTTTTTGCCATTTTAGGATTAAAAGCATAATATTTCAATTCTTTATTAAAGAGTATTACAAAAAGAAAAATAACAAATGATATAAAACTTAAAATCATCACATCATTAGAGGTTACCATTAAAATATCACCAAATAAATAACTTGTAATTTCTGGTGTATATCCAGGTTTTAAATATAAAAAAATAACCCCTAAAGCCATTGAAAATGATAAAATCATTCCAATTACACTATTTTCATTAATTTTTTCTCTTTTTCCAATAAAATAAATAGTTGTTCCAAATAACATAGCAGTAATTATGCTAATTAAATCAACATTAAGATTTAATAATATAGCTAATGCTATACCTCCAAATGCTGTATGAGCAGCTCCTTCTCCTATAAATTCCATTTTCTTTAAAACTATATAATTTGAAAGTATTGATGCACTGAAACTTGCCAGAATAGAAGCAATTACCGCATAAATTATAAAATCATAAGAAAATAAATCAATCATTTCTACTCACCACTTTTAACGGTTTATTTATATGTATTAATAATTCTAAATCTTCTGAATAAATCTTTTTTAAATCTTCTGCTGTCATCTCAACAGAGTTTTTATGACAATGTAAAGTTTTATTCAAACACATTATAGTATTGGCTTTCTTTACAACCATAGAAATATCATGACTTATTAGTATAATTGTCATTCCTTTTTTATTTAAATCTTCTAATATATTATATATCTTTGACTGAGATTTACTATCAACACCAGCTTCTGGTTCATCCAATATTAAAATTTCCGGATTCCCAATCAAAGCTCTGGCTAAAATCAAGCGCTGATATTCACCCCCTGAAAGTTTTCCAACTGGCCTATTGTATATATATTCTATATCAAGCATCTTCATAATCTCTTTCGCCTTTTTATAATGTTCTTTTTTAAATCTTTTAAATAACCCAACTTCGTTATATAGCCCCATTAAAACAACTTCAAATGCCCTTATTGGAAACTCTCTATCAATTTCATCCTTTTGAGGAACATACCCTATTTTTCCATTAATTTTAATTTCTCCAGTGTAATTCTCTATTTCTCCAATTAAAATTTTTATCAAAGTAGATTTTCCAGCACCATTAGGACCTATAATTCCAACAAAATCATTTTTATATATATCAAAATTTATAAATTTTAAAATATCACTATTATCTACTGAATAATTTAAATTCTTAACTTCAATCATTTTTTCATACATTAAATTCACCCTCTTTTTGACATTCAGAACAAATTCCTTCAAAATACAAAATATGATCTGTAATTTTAAACTGAATATTTTTTTCAATATAGTCTTTGAATTGCTTTTCAAAACATAAATCCAGACGTTCAAATCTTTTACATCTTATACAATAGATAAAATGGAAATGCCCTTGTGGTTTGTAATAATATGTAATTTTATCAGAAAAAACTATGGATTTTAAAATATTCTCTTTTTCAAAAAAATTTAGATTTCTATATATAGTTGAAAGATCATATTCATTATTTAAAAGGTTATAAATTTCCTCTGCATTTAAAGGATATTCAATCCTTTCATATATCTTCAAAATATCTCGCCTTGGTTTTGTTAATTTCATAATATCACCTTATCGCATTTAATATATTTAAAAATGTCGATAAATATAACTCATCTATAGAATTAACATTTGTACCAAGTGGATCTAAAATTCCAAGATTTAAATTTAAAGTTTTTGCTAATTTTTCTGCTAATTTCTTATTTAATTGAGGCTCAGAAAAAATTGCTTTTACTTTGTTTTTTCTAGCTAAATCCGTTAATTTTTTCATTTCAGATATTGTCGGTTCAACACCTGGTGAGTTCTCAATCACTCCTGCAATATTTATATTATATCGTTTGGCAAAATATGGAAATGAATTATGAAAAGTAATAATACCGCCCTCTATTTCTCGTGATTTTATTAATAAATATGCATCCAAAAGTTTTAATTTTTCTTTTAAGATTTCTGCATTATTAATATAAACATCCTTTTTTGAAGGATTAATTTCAACTAGCTTTTCAACAATATCTGGTATTATATAATTATATACTAAACAAGGATTTAACCATACATGTGGATTAAAAAATTCATTATGGCTGTTTTTATTATTGTGTTCATCACTTAAAATCAATTCATTCCGCGGAATTATTTCAGAAATAAATAAGTACGGAATTTTCTTCTTTTTAATATTGGTAATGATTTTATTTATAAATATTTCTGAATTTAATCCGTTAAAAATTATGAGATCACTTTTATAAATATTTATAATATCCTTTGAGGATAATGAATATGTATGAGGACTTTTGCCTGAAGGAACTATCACATTTATAGTATCATTTTTATCAATAATATCTTTTAAAATTAAATAATAAGGATTTATAGAAACAGAAATGTTTATAGAATATCCTAAAATCCCAATAAATAAAAATAATATCAATAAATATTTCTTATGCATATTTTCACCTCCAATTAAAATTTATTTGCATTTGCAAATCATTTGCAATTATAAAATTTTGTTATTAAATCAATATTACCATAATATAAAAAAAGAGGCACTTTGTGCCACCTCAGATTGTCAACAAAATATTTTTTATATTATATAATAATATAACTCTTTCTAAATCTCCTTAGTCTTGAAAGAAAATAGAACTTTCTACTGTTTATTAAATCATATAGATACTTTTTTGAACTTAATGATGAAGAAATGAAAATCTTTGATGTATTTTTAAGAAATGCCGTTAGACATGATATTAAATGACCTATTATTCCAAAAATTAGAGGTAATTTGAAATCTTTTGCTTTGAAGTATAATATTACTCAAAAACGAGTTGCTTTAGGTTATTTTTCTTTTGAAGATGCTGAAGAAAAACTTCTTGATTCTATTATTGAGAAATTTTTGAGAGTATAAAATTTATATATTATTTGTAATTTTTTTAAAATTCAATGAGATTTATATAAATTTACAAATTCTTTGATACATCATAAAAAGTAGAAGGGTGAACCCTTCTACAAGTTTTAGTTTAATTTAGAAGATGTTCCATTACAACAATTTGAAACTCCACCTACGCCGCATTCAGCGGTATATCCTATTTTTTTAACTTTTAATGGTTTTAAAATTTCTTTCATTCTATCACCTCCTTCCTTTCCTCAAGAATTTTATTATCAATTATGTTATAAATTTTATTAGCAATATCATCAAATAGGTTTTCATGGGATACAACCAGTATTATTTTTTCCTCTTTTAATTTACCCAAATAGTCTTTAATATTTTCCTTGGTTTTATAATCAAGATTTGAAAGTGGCTCATCTAATAATAAAATATTTTTATCTTTTGAAAAATACAAAACTCTTGCCAGATGTATTTTCTGTTTTTCACCCAATGAAATATTCAAATTTTGAAAATTTATTTTTTTATCTAAATTATTTATATTTAGCATAGAAATTATCTCTTTTAGATATTGGGGATCTTCTGTATTGTTAAATATAATATTTGTTTTAACATCACCTTCAAAAAGATATACAGGATTATATAAATATGAACAACTTTCAATAAACTCTTTAGAAAAATAAAATGCAGAATTCTTTTTATTTTTCTTGATTATTTCAGGTGAAGCTATTTGCGTTAATAAATTTAAAATAGTTGTTTTTCCACTTCCATTTTTTCCTTTTATAATATATAATCCATTACTTTTATTTATTATAAAATCTTCTATTTCTAATAATTTTTCTTTATTTTCCGTATATATTGTACAATCCTTTATTTCTATAATATTATCTTTATTACCATTTTCTAAGACTAATTTTTTTTCTTCATTATAATTATAAAAATGGTTCTCTTCCAAAACAAGTGGGTAAAAAAAGAAAAAATATGATATTATAGGAATGAAAGAAAAAAGGAGGAGGACCAAAATGATGAATGAATTACCAAGATTTTTTGAAAAAATACTAAATATAAATGAACCATGGAGAATAGAAAAAATAGAACAAGATGGAAATAAAGTAAACATATATGTAAATTTCAAAAGAGGAGCGAAATTTGAAATAAACGGGAAGAGATATGGAGCCTACGATACAGTCAAAAAGACATGGAGACATTTAAATTTATTTCAATATGAAACGTATATACATGCAAGAGTACCAAGAATAAAAACAGAAGATGGGATAAAAATAATAGAAGTTCCTTGGTCAAGGCCGAATAGTGGATTTACATTATTATTCGAAGCATTTGTATTAGAAATGTATCAACATATGACAGTAGCAGAAATATCAAAGAAATATAAAGTGACAGAAAATAGAATATGGAGGATATTAGAACATCATGTAATGAAAGAACTAAAAAAACAAGACTTTTCAAAAGAACCAATAAAAATATTATCAGTAGATGAAATAGCAAGAAAAAAGAATCATGTATATGTAACAAATTTTGTTGATGTAGAACGAGGAAAAGTAGTATTCATAGCGAAAGGAAAAGATGCAAAAACATTTAAAAAATTTAAAACTAAATATATAGAAAAAAAAGGGAAAGTGTCAGATATAAAAACAATATGTATGGATATGTCAGTAGCTTTTAAATCAGGAGCGAAAGAACATTTTCCAAAAGCAAAATTAGTATTTGATAAATTTCATATAATAAAATTATTAAACGAACAACTAAATAAAATAAGAAAAAGAGAAAGTAAAGACTACAAAGACTTATTAAATAAAACAAAATATATATTCTTAAAAAATCCAAAAAATCTAACAAATAAACAAAATGAAAAACTTGAGCAATTAATGGAATACAAATATCTTGATACAGTAAAAGCCTATTCATTAATTCTAGAATTAAAAAAAATATTTGATTATAAAAAACCAGCATATGCATCAAAATTCTTTAAAAAATGGTATGACAAAACGTTAAAATCAAATATACCAGAAATGAAAAAAGCAGCTAAGAGTTTATATAAACATATAAAAGGTATTCTTATGCATTTAAAAACAGGATTAACCAATGCTAAAATTGAGGGCATGAATTCAAAGCTTAGAACTTTTACTAAAAGGGCTTATGGTTTTAAGTCTTTTAAATATTTATCCATTACTATTTTTTTGGCTTTAGGTAAATTGTCTTTTTCTTAATTACCCACTCTTTTCGTGGGAGAACCAATATTTCTGGCTCTTTTATTTTTAATTTTTCTTCATAATTATTTTTTTAATACACAATGCAAAAATTGAACGTTTCTATCAATTTTTATATTTTCTCATTGAGTAAAAATACAGTAGATATTGATTTAGAATATTTCAGTGTATATAATAAAAATCCCGGAATTCCCGGGATTTTTTAGCCTTTGAATTGACCTGCAAAATGACATGCTACCTGATGTCCATTTTCTAATTCAACCAATGGTGGTTCCTTTTTTGAACATATATCTTTTGCTATAGGACACCTTGGATGGAATCTACACCCACTTGGTGGATTTATAGGACTTGGAACATCACCCTGCAATATTATTCTTTTTTTCTTGTATTCAGGATCAGGAATCGGAATAGCTGACATTAATGATACTGTATATGGATGCAAAGGATTGTCAAATAATTCTTTTTTGTCTGCAAGCTCTACTATTTTTCCAAGATACATTACAGCTACTCTGTCTGATATATGCTTTACTACTGCTAAATCGTGGGCTATAAATACATATGTTAATTTGAATTCTTTTTGTAAATCTTCTAATAGGTTTATTACTTGTGATTGAATTGATACATCAAGCGCTGATACTGCTTCATCTGCAACAATTAGTTTTGGATTTAGTGCCAATGCCCTTGCTATACCAATTCTCTGCCTTTGACCTCCAGAGAATTCATGAGGGAATCTGTATATGTATTCTGATGATAATCCTACTTTATCAAGTAAATCTTTAACTTTTTCTGTTGCTTCTGCTCCGTTTTGCACCAATCCGTGTGTGAATAATCCTTCTGCAATTATGCTTCTAATTCTTAATCTTGGGTTTAATGATGAGTATGGATCCTGGAATATTATTTGCATGTTTCGTCTGAACCATTTTCTTTTTTCATTTAAATTTGATAACATTTCATGATATAATCCATGAGCACCTTTTTCGAAATAAATTTTAGCATATTTTTTATCAATTTCATCTTTTAAATTATTTATTACTTCTTCTTCAGTTTTGTATTCTTGCTTAAGTTTATTAAATTTGTCAATATACATTTCATGTATATACTTGTTTGCTCTTGTTTTTGGCAAGAATAGCGGCGTGGTATCCAATCCATCTACAACTATTCTTCCAGCTGTTGGATTTAATAATCTTAATATTGTCATTCCTGTGGTACTTTTACCACAACCAGATTCACCAACAAGTCCTATTGTTTCACCTTCAAATACTTTAAATGATATATCATCTACTGCCTGAACGTGGGCTACTACTCTTTTAAATACTCCAGCTCTAACCGGAAAATATTTTTTTAGATTGTCTACCTGCAATAACACTTTTTTAGACATTATTTTCCACCTGCCCTTGTTTTTTCAACTTCTTTTTCAAGTTCTTCAATATAGAAGCATCTTGAATAATGTCCAGCTTCTACTTCAATCAATTCTGGCATTTCATCTTTACATTTTTCCTTTGCAAGGAAACATCTATTAGAAAATCCACATCCTTTTGGAAATTTTCTTGGATTTGGAACTGTTCCTGGAATTGACATTAATCTGTCAACTTCATCATTCAATTTTGGTATTGATTGCATCAATCCCCATGTATATGGATTTTTTGGTCTTTTAAATACCGATACTATATCTCCATATTCTACTACTTTTCCAGCATACATTACAGCTGCTTTATCTGACATTTCTGCTACTACACCAAGATCATGTGTAATAAATATTATTGCCATTCCATATTCTTTTTGCAATTCTTTCATTAATTCCAATATTTGAGCCTGTATTGTAACATCGAGCGCTGTTGTTGGTTCATCTGCTATTAATACTTTCGGGTTACAGGATAATGCCATTGCTATCATTGCTCTTTGTCTCATTCCACCTGATAATTCGTGCGGATATTGATCGACACGCTTTTCAGGTTCTGGTATTCCAACCTTTCTTAATAAATCTATTGCTCTTTCTCTTGCAGATTTTGCATCCATGCCCATATGCAACATTATCATTTCTATTATTTGATCTCCAACTGTAAATACAGGATTTAATGCTGTCATTGGTTCCTGGAATATCATTGCTATTTCTTTTCCCCTGATATGTCTCATATCATCTTCAGGAATTTTACTTATATCTGTTCCTTTATATATTATTTCTCCATCTGCTATTCTTCCATTTTCATCTAACAATCTCATTATACTTAATGAGGTTACAGATTTACCAGAACCTGATTCTCCAACAATTGCCAATGTTTCTCCTTCATGCACTTCGAATGACACACCTCTTACAGCTCTTACTTCACCATCTTCTGTATCAAAATATGTATGTAAATTATTGACCTTTAATATTGGGTCTTTCATTATTTTCCTCCTTTCAACTAACCGCGTAGTTTCGGATCAAAGATATCCCTTAATGCATCTCCAACTAAGTTCCAGGCTAATACAAATAATACCATTGCTGTACCAGGATATACTATTGTATACCAGTATTCAAATGCTCCACCTGTTCCACCTAATATCCAGTTTCTTGCATAATTCAGTATCGATCCCCAATCTGCATACCCCTGAGGAGCACCTACACCAAGGAAACTCAATACTGCTGCAGTTATAACCATTGAACCTATTCTCATTGATGCCTGTATTAATACAGGGAATATTGTATTAGGCAATATATGTTTAATAATTATTTTTGAATCTTTTACTCCTAAAGCTTTTGCAGCTAATACATATTGATCATTTTTAGCCTGAAGAATATTACCTCTTATAAGTCTTGCTGAGCCCATCCATCCAAATACTATCATAGCTATCATAACTTTATCTAGCCCAGTTCCTAAAACCGTAGTCAACACCATTGCTGATAACATAAATGGTATTGACATGAATATATCTGTAATTCTCATTAATATTTCATCAACCCAGCCACCAAAATAAGCTGAGATTGAACCAATAAATAATCCTATGATTGTTGCAGTTATAACAACAATCAACCCTATTTTAAATCCTGTTCTTGTACCCCATACTACACCATAATATATGTCCCTTCCATTACTTATTCCAAACGGATGTTCTTTTGATGGTGGTTGTGGAGTGTTTTCATATGTTACTATAGGCATTAAATAAGGGTCATAATTTAAGTCTTTTATATAATTTTCCTTTAAATCTTTGAAATATTTTTTTGCTGCCGGCAAAAACTCATCTACTGATGTTGTTTTTGAAGTAATTTCATCTAATTCTTCTTTCATTTTTTCCGCATTTTTTGCTTTTGCAAGGAAACCTTTTATTCCATTTTCAAGATCTTTCAATGCTTCATTGAATTTTTTAGAATCATCTTTGTTATTTTCAAGATTGTCAAAATATGATGCATCTAAAATATATTCTTCTGTTAGAGGAGATAATGTTTCTATTAATTTTTTATAATTTTCATCATTTCTGTTTGATTGATATTGTTTTAATGTTTCTTCTAATTTTCTTATATCATTTGCATAATCAAGGTAGAAACCATATGTGAAATCATAATAATCTGTAAAAGATGATGTTAAATCTTCTATTATTGAAGGATTTTTTGTATTTTCAAGATTATTTATCATTGCTTCCATATCTTCTATTTCAGGATCTATTGGTATTTGAGGTGGAGCTAAAAGCGGTGCAAATGCTGCTACCAATATAAAAAAGATTAATAATATTATTCCTAACATTGCTGAAGGGTTTTTATAGAATTTTCTAAGTGCTCTTTTAAATTCTTCATTCATTTCTACTCACCTCACTCGTATCTAATTCTTGGATCAATTAATGCGTATGATATATCGATTATCAAGTTTCCAACTATCAAAAGCAATGATGAGAATAATAACATTCCCATTATAGAAGCATAATCGAGTTGTCCTGCAGCTTTTGCTGCAAAACTTCCAATACCAGGTCTTACAAATATTGTTTCTACAATAATAACACCCATTATTAACCCAATAATCATGGAGCCAGCAACTGTTGCTACTGGTATTAATGCATTTCTTTTTGCATGTTTATGTATAACTACTTTTTCTGATAATCCTTTTGCTCTTGCAGTTCTTACATAATCTTTACTTAAAACTTCCAGCATTGATGATCTTGTAATTCTTATTAAGTATGCCCACCATAAGTAGGATAATGTTAATATTGGACCTATTAAATGTCTCAATCCGTCCCAAAATACGTCTATTCTTCCATTTAATAATCCATCAATAGTGATTAATTTTGTATATTGATGAAAGTCTGGAGATTTTATTATGTTTTCAATATCCAGACTAATTCTTCCAGGGGGGAACCATCCGAGCCAGCTATAAAATACCATTAATATTACCAGACCAAATACAAAATCTGGAAAGGACCATCCAACTATAGAAAATATTCTTATTAAGTGATCCTGCCACTTATTTCTGTGCAATGCTGCCTGAACTCCAAGCCACACTCCAATACCAATAATAGGAAAAATTGAAAATAATGCAAGTTCCACTGTCGATGGTAATCTGTTTAATATTGCATCAGTTACTGGTTCTTTACCAACTATAGACCAACCAAGATCACCACGTGCAACAGATTCGATCCATTTTACGTATCGCGTAAATGGATCATCGTTTAATCCATATTTTTCTTTTACCATTTCTAATTCTTCTACTGACATTTTATCAAGAGAATTAGGGTCCACATATGCAGCTAACAACTGGTCTTCTCCAAGCAATTGCATCATGGAGAAAACTATTAAGGTTACTCCGAAAATTATAAGAGGTAGTAATAATAACCTCCTGATAATATACGCCGTCATACAAGCACCTCCATAAAGATTTTATAAAACAAATTTATTATACCATAGAAATAAAACATTAAAGAAAAAAAATATTAAAAAACAAAAAAAATAGGGGAAGGACCTTCCCCTCCCCTTAAAATTAAAATTAAAAGTTATAACTGAATTTTCCTAAATTATTCATCTGATTTCCAGTATGCGTAATAATCGTCACCTGGTCTAATTGAATTTGGATACCAACCTTTTAACCATTTTCTATGTACTCTTACACCTACTGGTTGATATAATGGAACACCTAATCCTTCTCTGATTACAAATTCCTGTACTTTAATATAGATTTCTTCTCTAGCTTTAGGATCTGTTAATGATGCTGCTTCTTCTATCATTTCATTTAATGTTTTTCCACCAAAGAATGCCTGTGGTTTGTTTGCAAATTGTGCATATTTTTCACCAAAGTAATAACCATAGTCACCATTACTGTGGTAGAATGTATAAATAAAGTTGTTTGGATCTGGATAATCTGCTAACCAACCTAAGATGTATAATGGCATTTTACCATTTTTTCTTGCATCTAAGAATGTTGGCCACTGAACACCTCTAACTTCTGCCTGGAATTTTGCATTTATTTTCTTTAAAGAATCTGCTAATAATTCTGCTGATTTTTGTCTTGCTGCGTTTCCTGTGTTGTAAAGTATTGTCATTTTGAAACCTTTTCTCCATAATTGTCCTCTAAATGCTCTCTTGAAGTATTTTGTTGCTTCTTTTAAATCGAATTTTGGTTTTGGTAAATTATCGTCATATCCTAAGAAACCTTTTGGCATTGCTGTTGGTACTAATTCGCCATATCCATCTAATACTTCATCGATCATCTTTTTGTAGTCAAATGAATATATGAATCCTAATCTTACATTTTTATCTGCAAAGAAATCTACAGGTATTCCATTTCCATCTAATTTTCCGCTTCCAATATATGGAGAATCTGGTTTTACCTGCCAATTGAAGTTTAATGTTGTTACAGATACACTTGGTAATCCTTCGATAATTTCTATATCAGGATTTCCTTTTATCTGGCTTAAGTATTGTGCTGGAACTGCTACAATATCAGCTTCACCTTTTTCTAATAATGCTTTTCTTGTTGACCATTCATCTACTCCCCAGATAACTACGTTTTCAACTTTTGCTGGACCTCTCCAGTATTCTGGGAATGCTTTTAATGTTACTTTCTGTTCTGCTCTGTTCCATTCTACTAATTCGTATGGTCCTGAACCTATTTCTTTTGCATATAATGGTGAATCTTCTTTCTTCCAATCATGGAATTTCCACCATCCGTCTGCTTTTCCGTCCCATAATCCTAATCCCATTGCTGCTTTACTGTCTAATATTGCTCCCCATGATGAACCCTGAGCTATGATGTTTAAAAAGTATACTTTTGGTGCTGCTAAATGGAATACTACGTAATCTCCATCTACTTCAACTTTTGAATTTATATATTTTTCATAGAAATCTAATAATATCTGTTTTGCTTCATCATTTACTGGTTCTTTTGTTTCAGGATTTACTAATTCTGACCATGATTTTCCAGTTAATCCTTTTACTGCTGATTTTAAGCTGAAGTAATCTCCAAAGAATACTTCGTATAACATCCAGATTGGTCCTCCACCAGGATTTCCAATTAATGCTCTTTCAAATGTGTATTCTACGTCATATGGTGTTAATTCGTTTCCGCTGTGGAATTTAACCCCTTTTCTGATTTTGAATTTTACTGTATTTCCGTCTATTTCCCATGATTCTGCTATTCTTGGTTCAAATTCACTTAAGCTTGAACCTTTGTACTGAATTAAGTTATCATATACGTTATAAATAACTTCTCCACTTGCTGTATCATATGCTTGATGTGGATCTAATGTGTCTGGTTCCCCAATTGTTACGTCAACGATTGTATTGGGGTTCATAACTGCTGCAAATGTAAAGATAGAAAATACTAACAATAATGCTACTAAAAGTTTCTTCATACAGTCCCCTCCTTATATAAAATTTATTCCGGATATATTTTACCACAAAAAATTTAAAATTACAAATACTTTATCAAAGTTTCTTAGATATTAAGCATCTTCGACATTATTATCTTTCATATTTCATTATAATAAATTTTAACATTTACAATTTTCTTATTATTATGAATTTTCTTTCATAATCTCTTTATTTTGAGTTTTTACTTGTAAATTCTATGTAAACTGAATATATTTTATTATTTGAATTCTTCAAAAAGCAAAGACTTGATTGTTATTCAAATTTTTTACTTTCTTCAGTAATATTAAGTAAAACTTTATAAAACCCTGGAAAAGAAACATTTACAGACACTGTATTGTCTATTTCTATTCCCTCTTCACTTATTAATCCAGCTATTGAAAACATCATTGCTATTCTATGATCATTATACGTTTTTATTTTCCCACCAATTATTTTCTGTTTTCCCTCTATTTCAAATCCATCTTCTAATTCTTTAATGTTAATTCCTATATTTTTCATATTTTCAACAACTGATTTTATACGATCACTTTCTTTTACTCTCAATTCTTTAGCTTTTTTTAGTACTGTTTTCCCCTGTGCTTTAGCTCCAATTAAAGATAGTAAAGGTAGTTCATCTATGGCATTTGGGATTAATTTTTCAGGAATCACAATCCCTTTTAAATCATTAGAAGTTTCAGCTATTATTTTTCCAATTGGTTCTGGCTCGTTTTCATGAATTTCATAATAAACATTTGCATTCATTTTTTCTAATATTTTTAAAATTCCTATTCTTGTATGATTAAGATTTACATTATTTATTTCTATTTTTGCGTTTGGATGTAATATTGCAAGGGTTATAAAGAAAGAAGCTGAAGAAAAATCACCCGGGATTTTGAAATTTAATGGCTCAAGATCAGATTTTCTTATTCTAATTGAATCTTTTTTTATTTCAATATTTGCATTCATAAATTTTAATAATCTTTCAGTATGATCTCGCGTTCCTTTATCCCCTTTTATTATTGTCTCTCCATTAGCTTTTAATCCAGCAAGAATTATAGAAGATTTTAATTGAGCACTTGGAATAGGCATTTCATACTCAATAGCCTTTAATTCACCACCTTTAATTATTAATGGCATTCTCTCATTTCTTGATTTTATTTCTGCTCCCATTAAATTCAATGGTTCAATTATTCTTTTCATAGGTCTTTTTGATAACGATTTATCTCCATATAATATAAATAATCCATTTTTAGATGCTAAAAAGCCACTCATTAAACGGGCTGTTGTTCCTGAATTTCCACAATATAATGGGCTTTCTATTTCTTTTATGTTTTTTGGTACTACTATCAGCTTGTTAGAATCTCCTTTGAATTTTACACCTAACTTTTTTAATATATTATATGTTCTTTTTGTATCCTTAGCATTTAAAAGATTATGTATTATACTTTCATTCTTCGCCATAGAAGATAGTATCAATGTTCTATGGGTTATTGACTTATCAGCTGGAACTATTATTTTTGCTCTTATTTTTCTTATCGGTTTTATCTTCATAATATTTCTACTCCAAAAGCTCTTGATATTTTTTTCAATTCTTTTACGATTGTTTCAAAACTTTTGAACATTAAACTTTGTTTTCCATCAGATAATGCTATTTGTGGATTTGGATGTATTTCAACCATTATTCCATGTGCTCCAACTGCTAAAGATGCTTTTATTAAATCAGGAATAATATCACTTCTTCCCGCCGCATGGCTTGGATCTATAATTATTGGTAAATGTGTTTCTTTTTTTAAAACGGGTATTGCAGAAATATCCAATGTGTTTCTTGTTTTAGTTTCAAAAGTCCTTATTCCTCTTTCACATAATATAATATTTTTATTTCCTTCAAACGCTATATATTCTGCAGAATATAAAAATTCTTCTATTGTCATCATAAACCCTCTTTTTAATAATACTGGTTTATTTAATTTCCCTACTTTTTTCAATAATCCAAAATTTTGAGCATTTCTAGAACCAATTTGAATTATATCTGCACATTCATTCACCATTTTCAAGCTATCTTCATCTAAAGCCTCAGTAATTACTTTCAAATTATATTTTTCTGCTGCTAATTTCAAATATTCAAGTCCTTTTTTACCTAAACCTTGGAAAGAATATGGAGAAGTTCGCGGTTTAAAAACTCCCCCACGCATTATTTTTACATTTAATTCGGAAAGAAAATGTGCTGTTTCCTCTATTATTTCTTTATTTTCAACTGAACAAGGTCCTGCTATTATCGGAAAATAATCTTGTCCTATTTTTACATCTTCTAAATCAATAATTGTATTTTCATTTATTGATTTTCTATTCACTAATTTTAAATCCATTTTATCCTCCAACAAAAAACTATTTTTTTAAAAACTATTTGCCTAAAAACATCTTACAAATTATTATAGCATCGATTTTTAAAAATTTATAGTAATTTTTGATTAAAAAAACTTGTGCGATTTGCACAAGTTTTTTAGTCTTTAAAAATTATCCATGAATATTCATAAGGTTTCAATTTGATTTTTAAGATTTTTTCTTTACTAAATAATTCAAAACCTTCATTTTTCAATTCAATACTCTTATTTTCCTCAGATAAATTATGAAAGGCCAACAACATTCTATTTTTTAATCTCTTTTTTACTACAAAAATATTTCTATCTTTTACAGGCACAACTTCACCTTTTTGTTCAAAAAACTCTATGTTTTCTTTCCTAATTTTCAACATATTCTTTACTGTATTAAATACTATATATTCTTTTGAACTTTTGTTTTTTAATTTTTTTTCAATTTCATCCCAATTAATAGGACCTCTATTTAAAAATCTTGAGTCTTTAAAACCTGTTTTTTCAACCATTTTATTGTAAAAATCATGGTCATTTTCTAAAGCTATCTCATCTCCATAATAAATAATAGGAGAACCCTCTGTTGTAAACAATATCGAAAATGATAATAATACTTTTCTTATGTCTCTATCTAACAATTCATATAATCTTCCTGAAATTCCTTCACCCTCTCTAAATATCCAGAGTCTATTTTTTAAATAATATTTATTCATCTTTTCTCTTTCTTCTTTTGTTACAAATTCAAGAGTTAACTCATCGTGACACCTTAAGAACGTAAACCATCTGCAACTTTCAGGAATATTTGGCGTGTTTTCTACCTTTAAAGCTTCAAAAACATGCATATAATTTTTTTCAGCTAATGTAAGAAAAATCTTTGGCATTAATGGAAAATGATATCCCGCATGACATTCATCCCCATTACCAAAATATTTTACTACATCCCTTGGTTTCAAATTAGCTTCTGCAACTAATATTGTACCTTTTTCTAAATAATCTAATGAATTTCTAAAAATTTTTAATATTGTATGTGTTTGAGGTAAATTTTCACAATTTGATCCTTCTTCTTTCCATAAAAATGGGGCTGCATCCATTCTAAAACCATCTATTCCCATTTTTTTCCAGAATACTAATATTTTTATCATTTCAATTAGTACTTGTGGATTTTTATAGTTTAAATCTGGTTGAAAAGGATAAAATCTATGAAAATAATAATCTTTTGTTTCTTCATTATATTCCCAATTGCTATTAACCATTCCCTTAAATAATAATCTTGCTTCTTTATATTTATCAGTATTTTCATTCCAGATATAATAATCTCTATATGGAGAATTTTTTGAACTCCTAGATGATTTAAACCACGGATGTTCATTTGATGTGTGATTAATAGCTATATCAAATATTACCCTTATTTCTTTTTCATGGGCTTTATCAAGAAATAATTTGAAATCTTCATTGCTTCCAAGATCTTTTCTTATTTTATAGTAATCTTTGATGTCAAATCCTTGATCCATTAGAGGTGAATCCAAAACTGGTAATAACCAGATTGTGTTTATCCCTAAATCTGACAAATAATCGATTTTATCAGTTAATCCTTTGAAATCTCCTGCATATAAATCCACATAAAGTGAGTATATTACTGCCTTTTTATACCATTCAGAGTCTAATTCCTTTTCGGAAAATAGCTGTTTTTCAGATTTTAAGTATTCAATTAATTCTTTTAATTTATTTTCTGTACTTTTGGGATAAACATCATACCATAATTTTTCTATATGTTTTAACATGTAAACACCTCTATCTTGGAATTTCTATTTTTGAATAATCACCTATTACCAATTTTATTGATTTTGGTTTCGAATCTGAGCTTATAACAGTGGCATTTGCTCCAATTATACTTGAGTCTAATCTTGTTTCTAAATGTGCTATTGTTGCTTTATCTAATATAATTGAATTTTCTAATTCAGCATTTTCTATAGTTACATTTCCTCCAATACTTGTATATGGCCCAACATAGGAGTCAGAAATTAATACATTATCTCCTATAATTACAGGACCCCTAATAACACTATTTAATATTCTAGAATTTTTTCCTATTATTACGTTTCCATGTATTGAAGAATTTTCATATACGATACCTTCATTTTTACTTTCTTTTAATTGCTCTAATATTTTTCTATTTGCTTCTATTAAATCTTCCGGTTTTCCTGTATCCTTCCACCATCCATATACAATGTGTGCTCCAACATTTTTGTTATTTTCTAATAACCATTGTATAGCATCCGTTATTTCCAATTCCCCTCTCCACGAAGGTTTTATATTTTTTATAGCCTCAAAAACAATTGGTTTAAAGATATATACACCTATAATAGCTAAATTAGATGGTGGATCTTTCGGTTTTTCAACAACCCTTATAACTTTATTATCTTTTAATACAGCAATACCAAATCTTGATGGATCTTCCACTGGAGTTAAAAGAATAAATGAATCCATATCATTATTATCAAACTCTTTTATGAATTTTCCAAGATCTACTGTAACCAGGTTATCTCCTAAATACATCAAGAATTCTTCATCTTTCAAAAATTCTTCTGAAATAGCTACAGCATGAGCTAAACCCTTTGGTTCCTCCTGAACTATATATGTTATATTTAATCCTAAGCTTGATCCATCACCTAAAGTTGTTTCAAAATCAGATTTGTTATCAGGATTAACAACAATTCCAACATCATTAATTCCAGCTTCCTTTATCATTTCCAAACTATATACAATAGTTGGTTTGTTTGCAATTGGTATTAATGGTTTTGCATTTGTAAAAGTCAATGGTCTTAATCTTGTTCCTTTACCTGCACATAATATTAATGCTTTCACAACAACACCCCCTGTAAATTTTTAATTATATCTTTATAGATATATGGATTTGAATAAATATTTTTTTTATTAAATATATTTGTCTTGTTACCATAATAATCAGTAATTATTCCCCCGGCTTCTTTTACTATTATATAACCAGCTGCAACATCCCAGGGATTGCCTTTTACCGAAATAAATGCATCAAAATAACCTGTACCAACATATGCAATTTGTAATGCTGCGGTCCCAAGTAATCTTATTCTCATAACCTTTGTCTCAAAGGATTCAAAAAATTTAAACGTTTTTCCTCTTATGTTTCCCATTGAAATCATTGCATCATCCAAACTTTTAGCCCAATTTGGTATAATTTTTTCATCATTATACTTTATGCCTTTATTTTCTTCGGCTGTTATAATTTGATTTATTACTGGAGCATATATTATACCATATTTTGGTTCATCATTTTCAACATAAGCAGCGGATATACAAAACATTGGTAGCATTTTAGAAAAATTAACAGTTCCATCTATTGGATCTATTACCCAATACCCATTTGTTTTAGGTTTTTTATCTTTTCCATTTTCTTCACCTAAAAAACCTATATCTGGAAATTTTTGTGTTAATGTATTATATAAAAATTCTTGAACTCTCAAATCCAAAGAAGTTACTAAATCATGTTTTGATGATTTGCTCGATATTGTAAATTCTTTTTCTCTCCATTCAAGAAGTTTTTTTCCAACTTCAATTACTTTTTCTTTCAAAAAATCAAATTCTTTCATTTTTCCACCCGCTTAACTAAAATATTTTTTAATCCTGTTTTTATGCATACACCACATAATGTACATATATCCCATCGACAATCATCTGTTGTTTTTCCATCTGTCGCTTTTTTCATCTCGTTATTTATAAAATCATCCTTTAATAAAATATCTATTATTTTCCATGGTAATTCATTAGTTTCTATTTTTTCAAGATATTTTTTAGTATCAATGCCTAATTCATTTATTTTTCTTGCCCATTTTCTGAAATCAAATTCTTCATCCCACTCATCAAATATTGCATTTTCTTCTAATGCTACTTTATATATTAGTTCTGATAATCTTCTATCTCCTCTTGACAATAACGCTTCAATTAAACTAATGTACGGATCATGTACTTTTAATTTAGCAAAACGTTTCACTTCATTTAATATCTTTATTTTTTCTTTTATCTCTTTTGGTTGATAAAATCTCTCTTTTTCAAAAGGTGTATGCGGCTTTGGAATAAATATTGACACATTCACTGTTATATCCTTTATTTTTATTTCTTTTTTTATTTTTTTTGTTAATTCAACTATGGCTCTCACATCTTCTTCTGTTTCTGTTGGAAGACCTATCATGAAATATAATTTTATCCTTCTCCAGCCACTTTTTTTAGCATATTCTACAACATTCAAAATTTCTTCTTCAGATATATTTTTATTAATCACATCCCTTAACCTTTGAGAACCAGCTTCTGGTGCAAAGGTTAATCCTGTTTTTCTTGCACCTGATATTTTGCTTCCAATTTCTATTCCAAATTTATCAACTCTACTTGAAGGAAGAGATATGGAAATTCTATTTTCTTTAAGAAATGGTTCTAATTCATTTAAAACATTTTCCAAATCAGTATAATCTAACGTGCTTAAAGATAATAGGGATAGTTCATTATAACCTGTCTTTTCAAGCGTTTCCAAAGATAATTTTATTATTTTTTCCGCTGTTCTTTCTCTTACTGGTCTATAATAAAACCCCGCATGACAAAATCTACATCCTCTATTACATCCCCTCATTATCTCCACTATCGCTCTATTATGTATAGTTCTAATTTTAGGAACAATTTGCTCAGTTGGAAATGCCATATTATTGAGATTCCTAATTTTTCGTATTTTTATCCTTTTCTCATAATCCGGAACTACAAACCCTGATTCAGTCTCCTTTAATTTATAATATTTCGGCACATAAAAACCTTCTGTTTCATAAATTCTTTTTATTTTTTCTTCTCTGGTTAAATCACCGGATAATATTTCTATTAAATCATCTATTACTGCTTCGCCATCGCCATTATAAAAAGCATCGATAAAATCAGCAATGGGTTCCGGATTAGATGCACTAGGGCCGCCTGCTATAATTATAGGATCATTTTCTGTTCTATCTTTAGAATATATTGGTATATTTCCAAGTTTTAAAGCATGAATAATATTTGTATATGAAAGCTCATATTGAAGCGTTATTCCAATTAAATCCATTTTTTTTATTGGTGTATATGTTTCCAGAGTATATAACGGAATATTTGCATTTTTCATTTCTTCTATCATATCTTTCCAAGGTAAAAAAATTCTTTCCGCAAATACATTTTCCTTTTGATTAAATGAATGTATTAATATTTGAAATCCTGTATGAGACATTCCAACTTCATATAAATCAGGAAACATCAATCCGATTCTTATTTTATTTTCCACTTTTTTTATTTTTAAATTATATTCTCCACCTATATATCTTGCAGGTTTCCTAACTCGATGTAAAACTCCAGATGCAAATAACCACTTTCCTATATTCATATATTTCCTCCTAAAACCATTTTATGATTAAGTATATCATAATTGTTTTTAATATATGTAAAATTTAGAAAAAAACTTTTTGATTAATCTATGTTAAATATGATATAATAAATTGTGAATAGAATGTCTAAAAAGTAAAGCAAGCGAAAACTCGCAGATTGTCTGAAAAAATGGCGAATGAAGCCGGTCAATTTTGCACGGATGCAAAATTGAGTGAAGCCGAACATGGATGTGAGTCTGATACGATCGGCGAGAATGAGCTATTTTTGAAGATTAACAATCAAGGTTTGAGCGGCTTTACTGTTTGGACGATCTAAATTGTAAACACAATCATAAGTCAGGGGGTGTTATGTATGAAAAGGTTGTTTTTGATTATTTCTATTCTTTTAGTTTCTCTATTTGTATTTTCAGAAGAAGTTATCACGTTAAATCTAATTGAAGCATTTTCAAGTCCGTGGAGAACACCTACATTAAACAAAATAATTGAAATGTTTGAAACATTAAATCCCGGAATAAAAATAAATGTCATCTCACCACCTTATGAGACAGCATATCAAAAAATAAATTTAATGGTTAGCACAGAACAACCACTTGACATTGTAGAAATTGGAGATTGGAATTTAAGCACTTTAGCTGCAATGGGAAAATTAGAAGATTTAACTCCTTATATTAATAATTGGCCAGAAAAAAATGATTTAATAGATGGGGTTTTAGAAGCTGCAAGTATATATAAAAATACACCTTATTTATTGCCTCATGGAATATTTGTAAAAACGTTATTTTATAGACCTGATATTTTATCTAAATACGGATTTAAAAATTACCCTAAAACAATGCAAGAAATGTACGATATGGCAAAAAAACTTACAGAATCTGGGAAAAATCAATATGGTTTTGACTTCAGAGGAAAAGGATACCCTACTGCATTTATAGATATTGTAGTAACTTCTTTCTTTGATGATATTGATCCAAATAATATGTATTTAACAAAGGATGGGAAATTAATTTTTGATGACCCTAGAGCTATTGAAGGATTAAACTTTTATGTTAGCTTATTTAAAGATACTGCTCCAAAAGATTCTGTTAATTGGGGATGGGATGAACAGGTTAACGCTTTTGTTTCTGGTATAACTCCGCTATTATTCCAGGATCCTGATACCACAGGTATGCTAAATGAAATGTTAAAACCTGGGCAATATAAAACTGCCCCATTGCCTGTTGGTGTAAGCGGAAAAGCTTATCCAACATTTGGCTTTGTTGGTTGGGGAATACCAACATATTCCAAACACAAAGATTTAGCATGGAAATTTATAAAATTTGTTAGTTCTTCAGAAATCAACGGATATTGGAGTAAGAGTTATGGTGCTTTACCTATATTAAAGTCCGTCTATAAATACGACTCATATTTTAGTTCTAATATTTTCGAAGGATGGACAGAAATGTTTAAAGATCCTAAACATTATCAATTCACACAATATCCATTAGATAATGAAAATTGGGGAAAATGGAATGAATTTCAAGAAAAAACTATGCAACAGGTATTATTAGGAAAACTTTCTGTTGTTAGATGTTTAAAACAATGGTCAGACTTCTGGAAAGATGCTGGTATTAAATAGGTGATTAAATGAAACAAAGAAAATTTATTATACTTATGCTATTGCCAACAATTCTTTTAATTTCATTTATTATTTTATACCCCACGATAAGTGGGGTTTTGCTTTCTTTCAAAAATTATTCTATTTTTAATTTTGGAAAAGTCAAATGGGTAGGTTTTGAAAATTATAAAGAAATCTTTTCTGATGTTTTTTACATTGATATTGTCTGGAATACAATAAAATGGATTTTCTTTTCTGTATTTTTTCAATTAATCTTTGGGTTTATTCTGGCATTATTAATGAAAGAACCGTTTAAAGGAAGAGGATTATATGCAGGGTTTGTTTTTTATCCATGGGCAATATCTGGTTTTGCTATAGGACTAATATGGTCATGGTTACTTAATGGTCAATTTGGAGTAATAAACGATATATTATTACGAATAGGCTTTATTAAAGAAGGTTTTAACTTTTTATCTGATCCGTCATTGGCAATGTTTTCTGTTATATTAGTTAATGTTTGGTATGGAATACCATTTTTCGCTATTATGATTTTAGCCGCATTGCAATCAATACCAGATTCATTGTATGAAGCAGCTGAAATTGATGGTGCAGGTTATTTTACAAAACTTTTTAAAATAACTATTCCATATATTAAACCTACATTAATAAATACTATTTTATTAAGAATAATATGGGTTATGAATTTCCCTGATGTTATATATGGAATGACTCGAGGCGGACCTGCTGGAAGCACAGAAATATTATCAGTAAAAATGATTAATACTGTATTTTATGAATCAAATTATAGTAAAGCTGCTGCTCATGGTGTAATTATAGTTACTGTTCTTGTATTATATACTATTATGTATTTAAAATTGACTTCTAAAAAGGAGTTTTCATTATGAAGAAAAAAACAATATGGCAAATTGTACGATTTATATTATTAGCATTATTTTTATTATTTGCTATATTTCCTCTTTACTGGATTATATTAACTTCATTTAAACCTGTATATGAATTATATACATTTCCAATAAAATATTGGACAAATAATCCAAGTTTATACGGATACAGAAAATTATTTGAATTTGTTAATTTCAAACAATATTTTTCTAATAGTATTTTTGTTTCTTTAATTGCAGCTTTTATCTCAACAATTTTTGCAATGTTAAGTGGGTATATATTATCTCGAAAAGAGTTCAAATGGAGATATATTGTTATTTTATATCTATTTTTCTCCCAAATGATACCGTCCTATCTAATTATGGTTCCACAATACATTATGTTCTCAAAATTCCATTTGATTAATAAATTAATTAGTATAATAATAGTATATAGTGGTTTTGGTGCAGCATTTAGCACAATTATGGCTAAAGGTTTTTTTGATAGAATTCCAAAGAGCATAGAAGAAGCTGCTTTAATTGACGGATGTAATGAAATACAATCATTATTTAAAATTACTGTTCCATTAATGCTTCCTGGATTATCTGCAATTTTAAGTTTTTCGTTTGTTAATAACTGGAATGAACTATTTACAGCTGTTATGTTTTTAAACACTGCAGATAAATATACTGTCCCTGTTGGTTTATATTCAATTGTATCAAAAGCAGGAATTCAATGGAATGTGTTATCTGCAGGAATAGTCATAGCTCTTTTGCCAACTATAATTGTTTTTTCCATTGCACAAAAATATATTATATCAGGTTTAACTCAAGGTAGTCTAAAGGACTAAAAACAAATCCCGGTAAAAACCGGGATTTGTTTTGTGGTTAAATATTGAATTTTACAATGATATTATATAAGCTGTGTAAAATAAATATTTATAATTTCTTTTTATGTATTGCTATATTGCAATCTATATAAATCATAATAAATTCCTCTTTTATTCATTAATTCATTATGAGAACCCTCTTCAACTACTTTTCCTTTATGAACAACTAATATTTTTCTTGATGTTTTTATTGTCGATAATCTATGAGCTATTGACAATATAGTTACTTTGCCTATCAGATTTTCCATTGCTTTTTGAATTAAATACTCTGTTTCTACATCTATATTTGCTGTAGCTTCATCTAAAATTATTATTTTTGATTTAAACACTACTGCTCTTGCTAATGCTATTAATTGCCTTTCGCCAGCTGATAATGTACTTCCCCTTTCTAAAATTTTTGTATAATATTTATCTGGAAATTTTTCAATCATTTCATGAGCATGAACCTGTTTTGCAGCTTCAATTACTTCTTTTTCACTTACACTATCATCGAACATTCTGATATTATCTAATATTGTCCCTGTGAATAGAAAAACATCTTGCGGAACTACAGCAATTTGCCTTCTTAATGCGTGTAAATCATAATCATTTAAATCTTTTTCATCTATATATATATTACCCATTTGAGGTCTATATAATCCATTTATTAACTTAATTATAGTGGTTTTTCCAGAACCTGTTTCACCTACTATTGCTATATTATCCTTTTCTTTAATTTTAAAGGATATATTTTTTAATATATAATTCTCCTTTTCATATGCAAACGACACATTTTTAAATTTTATACTCCCCATTTTTATCTCTTTGTATTTTCCTCTACCAAAATCTTCTTGTTCTAATTCTTTTAGTCTGAAAATTTTTTCTGCTGAAGCAAACGCATTTTGTAATATATCATATTTTTCTGCAATATCAAATAAAGGTCTAAAAAACATATCTATATATGATGTAAAAGCAACCAGTATTCCAAAAGATACAATATTTTGTTTAAATAATTTTGATCCGAACCAGAACAAAAGAGATATTGTAATATAATACATTACGTTCATAAATGGTCGAAATAAACCATTCAATATTATTTGCTGCATTCTTGACTTATATAATTTATGGCTTAAATCATAAAATTCTTTTCTTTTTCTGTCCTCCTGATTAAATGCTTTTGTAACATTGGCTCCAGATATGTTTTCAGCAAGAAAAGAATTTGTTGCTGAAATCCTCGTTCGTGTTTTTGAGTATATTTTTTTATCCAATACGCCAAATATCCATGTTGATATCATTATTAAAGGAAACATTAATATTACATATGTTGAGAGTTTAATATTCATTTTAAACATGACAATTATAACTCCTACTATAATTGCAACATCTTTTGTTAAACTTGTTAATACATCTGTGAAAAATTGTGAAAGATTTTGGGTATCATTTACAGTTCTTGTTGTAATTTTACCAGTAGGATTTTTTGTAAAAAAATCCAAGGGAACAGAAAGAATATGAGTATATAATTCATCTCTTATATCATAAATAACCTTTTGACCTAATAAATTTGAAAATATCACTTGCCCATAATTAAATAATAATTGTCCAAAAAAAAGCGAAACTATTATTAACGAGTATATTGTAATATCGTTTAATGATTTCTCTTTAATTTTATTAACAAATTCATTGCTTACTGGTATTTTTTCATTACCTTTTGTCATATAGTATTTATTTTCTATATTTTTTAATATATAATCCCCCTCCGGTGAAGAAATGAATTCATTATTTTCTATTTTAAATTTATATGTTGAATTTATCACATTATCTATTACATATCTCATCACAGTAGGTATTGTTAAATCTACTACAGTGGATAGGAATAAAAATGAAAAAGAAAATATTAATATTACATAATATTTTTTCATATATTTCCACAACATAGAAAATATTTTCATATTAGATACACTTCGTTGATTTTCTTCTTTTAATATATCTGTATGAGCTGTTCGCATATTATTCCTCCTCCAACTTTTCTTCAATTAGTTGTTTCATATACATTCCATAATATGCACTTTCTAATGATAATAATTCATTATGATTTCCTTGTTCTATTATTTCACCATTATCAAAAACATAAATTTTATCAGCATTTCTAACTGCTTTTAATCTGTGCGATATAACAATCATTGTTTTATTAACTACATTATTTCTAAGATTTGTTATTATTGCTTCTTCAGTTTCGGTATCTACTGCAGATAAACAATCATCTAATATGATAAATGGCGCGTTTTTAGCTAAAGCTCTAGCTATAGAAACCCTTTGCTTTTGCCCACCAGAAAGAGTAACTCCTCTTTCACCAACTAATGTTTTATATTTTCCTGGTAATTCCATTATATCTTCATGAACATTTGCTAATTTAGCATATTCAGGAGATTTTTCTACTTCTTCAGGGTGTGCAAAACTTATATTATCTTCTATATGCATTGAAAATAAAAATGATTCTTGAGGAACATAGGCTATATTATCCCTAATAATTTTAGAATGTATTTTATTTATATCCATTCCATCTATAAAAATTGTATTATTTTCAACTGGATAAAATTTCAATAATAATTTTGGAAGAGTCGATTTACCTGAACCTATTTTACCTACAAATGCTACCATTTCTCCTGGTTTTATTTCCATGTTAATATTTTTTAAAGCATATTTTTCCGTATTTGGATATTTGAAATTTAAATTATTAATTTTTATATGTCCTTTAAATTCAAAATTTTTATTTATTTCATCTGGTTCTGAGACACTTGATTTTGATTTCATTATTTCCATCAATCTTTGATAAGAGGCTTTCCCTCTTTGTAACACATTTACAACCCATCCTACCGCCATCATTGGCCAAACAAGCATTCCTATATACGAATAAAACATTACTAACTGTCCAAAGGTTATCTCATTATTTATTACCATTTTTCCACCAAAATATATTGCAAGAATTCCTGAAAGCGATGCTAAAAATTGTATTAGCGGAAACATCAAACCCCAGGTTTTTATTAATTTCATTTGAGCGTCATAATATTTTTGTGACCTTTCATTAAATCGTTTTTTCATTGTATTTTCTAGTGAAAAAACTTTAACTACATGTATTCCCGCATAGCTTTCTTCTGTATGGTCAGATAAATCTGAAATCGTTTTTTGAAGGTTTTTAAATAATTTCCTTATTAAACCACCAAAAAATAATGTTATTAATCCTATTATGGGTAAAGGAATTAATGATAATATTGTTAATTTAGTATTTACAAATTTCATCATTGCAATTATCGTTATTGTTGACATAAAAATCGTATCGATTATCATTACAATTGACGGACCCATTGCCATTCTTACGGAATTTAAATCTTCTGTAAATCTGGTCATCAAGTCCCCCGTTCTCCATTTGTCATAAAAATCATATGATTGATCTAATATGTGCGAAAATATTTTATTGGCTGTTTTAAATTCAAATAATCTCGAGGTTCCAAATATAAAAAAACGCCATATAAATCTGCCTATCATTATTGAAAATGCCAATATTAAAATTGAATAGATGGACGTTTTTATTACACTCATATCTTCTATTGTTTTTAAATCATCCATTATTGCTCCAATTTTTCTTGGAATAAATATTTGCATATAATCAATAAACAGTAAAAATATTATGCCTATTAAATACCTCCACCAATTTTTTTTAAAAAACTCTTTAATTATTTTGAACACCCCCTGAACTTTGTTTGTATTACAAACTATTTTATCATTTTTAAGGAAAAAAATCAATATATAAAGAATTATTAAATGAAATACATTTAAGGAGGAAAACACTTATGTTAGAAGTGATTGGAAACAAAATACTGATTTTCTGGTTTGAAAACTTTGCAAGTAATGTTACAGCCATAGAGTTGAATGAAGAAGTTATTTTAATCGATTCCTCATTATATCCAGAAAAATTAAAAAAAATTATAGATTTGGTTCAATTGAGAACAAAAAAAACTGTAAAAAAGGTTTTTTTAACCCACCACCATCCAGATCATTCATTTGGTGCTATTTTTTATGAAAAACTTGAAATCATTTTATCTGAAAAAACTCTTATGAAACTTTTTGAATATGATGATGATTTATTAAAAAAAATCTCTGAAGAATCTGAATTTGATTTTTCTAATTTACAAAAAAAATTATCCAAATGTAAGTTTAATGTTTTTAGAAAAGATAATTTAAATACTTCTTCTAAAACAGTAATAAGTGGGATTACTTTAGGTGGACATACAAAAGATTCAACTATTTATAAAATTTATCCAGAGAATATTGTTATTACTGGTGATATTATAGTTTCTGAAATACATTCTGAATTAAACGAATCAAATATTGACAATTGGATTAAAATCTTAGAAGAATTAAAAAAACAGGAGATAAATATAATAATACCAGGTCATGGGAGACCTGGAGATAAAAAATTAATTGATAATCAGCTAAACTATTTGAAAACATTTAAAGCTCATGGAAAAGATGCCTTATTAAAGAAATTTAAAGATTATAAATATCCTGAATTACTTTTGAATTTCCAATAATTTTTTCTTGATAAATTGGGTGTTATATGGTATTATTCTAAGTTTTATTTCAACTCTTTTTTTGTTATTTGAATTTAAAAATTCTATTTTTTCTAAAAAACTTATTCCCATTTCATCTTTTAAATATACTTTCATTTGCGTGTAATCAATACCTAAAAATCTTAAAGCATTTTTGGATTTTGGATAAAAATAAAATATTTTATAATTTTGTTCTTTTAATTCTTTAATAAAAAATTTATCGGAAGAATATGTTACTGATAAAATTCTGATAAAATTTCTAAATATTTCCAGGTTTTTTTTTATACCTTTATACTTATCAACATCTTTTTCCAGATCCGTTAAAAACTCATCATTGTGAAGATCATAATAGTAGTCAATACCAGATAAAATTGACGGCTCTTTTATTCTAAAATAAAAATATTTAAAATTATCAATGTATATATACATCGAAACAGAGGTGGGTGTTGAATCCACCTCAAATTTTATATTTAATTCTATTTTAAATTCACCAAGTTTAGTATATTTTGAAAAAACATCTATAACATTATAAGAAAAAATCATATTAACTGAAATAAGGAAAAACATTAAAAAAATTATTTTTTTTCTCTTCATTTTAAAGCTCTCAACCTTTCTTCTAATGATACTATTTCTGTTATTCTAACTCCAAAATTTTCGTCTATAACTACAACTTCCCCTCTGGCTATTAACCTTCCATTTACGTATATATCCACAGGTTCACCTGCAAGTTTATCCAATTGTATCATAGAACCCTGATGAAAATTTAAAATATCTCTTAAAGAATATTTTCTTCTACCAAGCTCTACTGATACATTTAGTGGAACGTCAAATAAAAGTTGTAATTTTTCAAGATCAACATTTTCAGTAGGTTCTATAGGACTTCCTGAAATTTGATTAAATGACTTTGGCTGAACATTAATTTGTTGTTCTGGAGGAATATATCCCATTGGCTGTTGCATTGGCATTTGTTGTGGGTACATCGGTTGCTGCATTGGCATTTGTTGTGGGTACATCGGTTGCTGCATTGGCATTTGTTGTGGGTACATCGGTTGTTGTATTGGCATTTGTTGTGGGTACATCGGTTGTTGCATTGGCATTTGTTGTGGTACAGTTTGTTGTTGCATCTGTGGTTGCGGCTGGGCAGTTTTCTGACTTTTATCAACATCTACATTTTGAGCGGCTAATACTTTATCTTTTATATCATTTGCTATATCTATTGGTACAAATTGCCACATTTCCCCTTCTTGCAGTCCTTGAATTTTTAAAATAAATTTAATACCTATTATGGTTTCAGATGCTCCTTCTAATTCTGGCGGAAATGACACATTAGGATCGTCAAAATCTAAAACTTCTACTTGCGGAGGTGTTATATCTACCTTGGTATTTAAAAATTCTGATAAAGATGTTGCTGAAGCACCCATCATCTGGTTTATTGCTTCTGCTAAAGCGCTTATTGATATGTCATCAAATGTTTCTGGAACATTTTCTCCTGTTCCTCCCATCATGAGATCAGCTATTACAGATGAAATTTTCGCAGGAAACAGGAAAAAATTTGTACCTTTTAAACCATCTTTGTAATTTATTGAAATTATCACGTATTTCCCTGAGAATTGATTTTTTATTTCTGATTTTAATAAAGTTAACGGAGTAGGACTGGATATATCAACTTTTCTTTTTAATAGCGTAGACATAGTTGTTGCTCCAGCTCCCATAGCAATATTTCCCACTTCTCCAACTAAATCTAATATAATTGGATCAACTTGAGTTGCTCCACTGTTTATTTGGGAAGAGCTGGTATTTGTACTTTCTTGATTTGACGTTGTTTCATCTTGATTTAATCCCTGCAATAATGCATCTAATTCTTCTTGAGACAAAAATTCATCTGACATGTAACACACCTCCGCTATTGTTACCTATTGCAAGCTTTTCAAATATCTTTCAACTAAAACTTTTTCAAGCAATTCTGGATCTTCTTTTTCAATTTTAACAGCATAATGACCTTTATGAACACCTGGAATACCTTTAAAAACAGGTGTGTCTTGAATTGTTATATTTATAGGTTCATCATTAAATGCATTTAATCTTATTACATCCCCTACATCAATATTAATAAAATCGCCTAATTGTATTGTTGTTTCACCTAATATAGCTTTTACATCTGCTTTGGTCATTAACACAGAATTTTTCAATTTTTCAATCTGTTTTTGCGTGGTTTTTCGATCGGGTGACCACAATCTGGTAGTCAATTTTTCATTAATCGGCTCTAAAAGAGAAGATGGCCAACAAACATTAATAAAGCCCTGTATATCTCTAAAGTTAATAGATAATGTAATTAAAACTGTCATTTCATTTGGTGCTGCAATTTGAACAAATTGCGGATTAAATTCTGTTTTTTCGAGTATTGTATCAAACGGAACTATTGTTGCCCATGCTTTACTCAATGCTTTAATTAAAGATAATCCTTCTTTTCTTAATATTGCAAGTTCCAGTTCAGTAGGTGTTCTTAATGTTTCAAGGGGAATTCCTGGTCCTCCTAATAATTTATCGACTAAAACATATCCTATATCCAACCCCATTTGAAATACTGCACTTCCAGGTAATATATCCGTAGAAAAAACAGATATAAATGTCGGACTTGTCAAAGATTGTTGAAATTCACTAAATGTGATTTGATCAACACTTGCAAAGGTTACATTTACATATGATCTTGCACGTGAAGAAAGATATGTTGATACATCTCTTGCATAATTTTCATGAATAAGTTGCAATGTTCTCAATTGCTCTTTTGAGAACTTCATTGGTCTTCGGAAATTATATTCCCGAACATTAGCCATAATATCTTCTTCTTCACTTACATTGGAAACAGCTAACGACCCTGCCTCCATAGCATGCAATAACGCATCTATTTCCTCTTGTGACAATGTTTCATTATCTGGAGGCATATTTTCACCACCCTTTAGTAAGCTGATGTGATTACTACTATATCTATTATAACCTGAATTACTCCAAATTTCTCCTTTTCACCAACAAATCCCGTAATCTCATTTATTGCATTTTTTATTTGATTTTTTAATATTTCTCTACCTTCAACAGTAGTTAAATCTTCACGCGTTTTCGTAATGAATATTAATCCTATTGCTTCCAATATCTCCACATTATATTCGGCTATTGCTGCTCTACATTCATCACTTCCTACTTTTAATTGCAAAGCGTTTACTATGGCTATTTCATTACCGCCTTTTAACATAAACTGTCTTTGGTGACCTTCACGTATTACTTCTGCCAATCCTACCTGTGGTGTTTGTTGAACTCCTTGAGCCTGTTGTTGAGCTTGTTGTTGAGCCTGTTGAACTATGTTTTTACCTAAGATATTTATGAGAAAAAAAGCTCCACCAACTGATAATACTACAGATATAACAACGGCTATTATCAATAATAGTATAATATTGGGACCTTTTTTGCCTTCTTCCTGACCTTCTTCTTGAATTTCTTCATCAGCCATTAAAATTCACCTCACTATCTTAAGCGCTGCCTCAATATCAATAAATCTATTCTTCTATATTTTTTTCTCAAAATTTCCAAATTTTTTTTATATTGCTCTTCTAATTTTTTTTCTTCTAATTTCATATTGGAAATATTTATTTTCCCCTTTTCAAAATCTTCTTTTAATTTTAGTTTTTGTGCTTCTATATTTGATTTTAAATTTTCTATATCATTTATTATATCTTTATCTCCAACTGCAATTGGAAAGAATCTATCTGCATTATAATAATATTCTGGATCAAATTTTCCTTCTTTTACATCTGCTAATCTCTCAAGTGTTCTTTTTTGTTTCATTTCATCCGCATAAAATTTAGCAACACTTGCCGCTCTGGCTGCTGCTAAATGCCAATTAGATGGATATATTGATGTATTTTGAGGCGGTCTATCATCGGTAAAACCATATATTTCTATTTCATTATTGGAATGTTCTATTAATATTATACCCAGTTTATATAACAATTCTTTTGCATCTGCTGTCAATCTGGCACTCCCTGGTTCAAAAAATGCCATATCCTGCATTTTAATAATTGTTCCTCTATCATTTTCCTCTATTGTTATTCTTCCCTTGTATTTTGGATTATCTTGAAGTCTGAAAAGTTCAACTCTTATACCAGGATTTGAAGTAATCAAACTCTCTTCTGAAAGACTTCGCCCACCCGTTAAAACACTTGGCGGAGTCCCACTAAAAGGACTTCTAAAACTAACAGCTGCCTGTTGAAATTTCCCAGGTGAAACTGACGACATAGAAAACAACATAACAAAAAAAGTCATTAATAACGAATTCAAATCACTAAATGTTGCCATCCAACCAGGTGGTGGTGGTGGCCCTTCTTCTTTTTTACATTTTGCCATTTAAATCACCCTTCTTTTTCAGACTCATATTTTTGCTTATCTGCTGGTGATAAAAATGCTTTTAATTTTTCTTCCATGAGTCTTGGATTTTCACCAGAAACTATAGATAATATTCCTTCTGTTATCATTCTCAATTGATTTACCTGTAATCCTGTTCTTCTACCAATTTTTTCTGCTATAGGTAAAGAAAAAATATTTGCGATAAATGCACCATATAATGTTGTAATAAGTGCTATTGCCATTTTAGGTCCTATTGTTGTTGGATCATTTAAGGTTTTTAACATCATTATCAACCCGATTAATGTTCCTATCATTCCATATGCTGGTGCTAATGTTCCCCATGTATTTAAAACACTTGCCCATTTTCCCTGCTCTGCTTCAAATAATTCCATTTTTATTTCTAAAATTTTTCTTATTTCTTCTGGGTCCGTTCCGTCAACAGCAGCTCTTAATCCATCTTTCATAAATTCATTTTCTAATCCTTCCAAATCTGCTTCTAAAGAAATAAGTCCCTCTCTTCTTGCTTTTTCTGCAAAGGAATATAATGTTTTTAAGGTATCTACCGAATCTATTTTTGGTTCTTTAATACCCATCATCACAGCACTAAAAAACTTAAATGATACATCTTTAGGAGCTGCTATAAACATTCCGGCTATTGATCCTACAACCGTGATAAAAAACGATGGCCCATCAATTAAAGCCGTAGGATCAGCTGCTGCCCCAATTCCTATCGCAGCAAGTGCCAAAACAAGTCCAACAATACTTGAAATATCCATCTAATCACCTCTTTGAAAACCAGCAGAAAATATTTTACTTTTAAAGTTTACTATTTCTTTAATTATTTCATCTATATTCTCTCTAACTATATAAATATGCCCATTATTTAAAAGAATTGTTGTATCTGGTCTTGCCTCTATTTTTTCAATCATATCAGGATTTATATAAAACTCTTTACCTCCTAAATTCGTTACTTTAATCAAATAACACACCTCCGATGATTATATTACAAAATAATTATTTTCTCTAATGTGAATTAATTTGAAATCTATAAATTATTATCTTTTGAGATTTACAAGTTCTGTTAATATTTGATCTGATGTGGTTATTACTCTTGCTGCAGCTTGAAATCCTCTTTGAGCCGTAATCATTTTTGTGAATTCTTCTGATAAATCAACATTTGACATTTCTAATGCTCCTGATATTAATGTTCCTGCTCCTTCTTCTCCAAATGATCCTATTTTAGCAATACCGCTATTCTCACTTTGAGTAAATAATGAATTTCCCATATCAATTAACCCACCAGGATTAGTAAATTTTGCTACTGCAACTTGAGCTATTAAATCCGATTTCCCATTTGAAAATATCCCTAAAACTTCGCCTAAATCATTTATTGTAAAGTTTTGTAATACTCCTTTTGCATTTCCATCCTGATCTGCAATATTAACTGAATTTGGAGCCGCAAATTGTGTTAAATCATACATATTCAAATTCACCTTTACAGGTCCTGCAGCAGCAACAGATGCTGGAGCTACTCTTTCATTAGGTGATGCTCCTGTACTTGCTGGATCAAACCAGAAACCTATTGAACCATTATCATTATCTGAAGTATTATAATCAACATATCCAACAGAGTCCAATCTCCATCTTGAGGTTAAATATTGTCCTTTACCATCAAATGCTATTACACCCTCTGCAGGATCTGATGTTGTTGTACCATCTTCTGTTATTTTATATAATGGTTGTCCATCAACTGTTTCTGCCTTCCAATACCATGTATTATCAGAAATTTTTGAATATTTTATATTAATATCATAATCATTTCCAAGTGAATCATAAACCTTCGTAGATATTACAACATTCGGGTTTTCATACTCTGCTATTTTATAATTTTGTGAATTTTCTGTATCAATTAATCTCAACTCTCCTGAGACAGGTGTTTGAATAATCTTTTTTGCTGCAACATATCGAACAGTACCTGCTTCAGAAGTTTCACCACTTGTATTCGTAGTAGTATTCACAAATGTATCTGTTGCATTTGCTTCAATAACAGACAATCCAGAAATTGTATATTTTCCATCTGCAGATTTCCAACCACTTTCCATTTTAGAATTAAATTCTTCAACTGTATCAGCAGATGCACTATTTCCGTCTGCATCTGTAAACGTTACAGTTTTTAATGTTCCGCTCTCTTCTACTTTTAAAGTTATTGTTACATTACCAGTTGCATCTACACTAAATGCTATATCTCTCGGATCATAAAAAATTTCATTATTTTGACTATCTTTTAAAGATATACCCCCTAAAAATTTCACATCTCTTTGATTAGTTCCATCTGTCAATTGCAATCTATTATCTTCATCTTGATATTTTGGTATTAATTCTCCTTTTGTATCTGTCATATATATTCCATCAAGCCCCCATTCTGTCTTATCATCAGAACTTGATTGATAAAGTTCTACAGACAATGCATTTGCCTGACCAACTGGCAATAACGCTACGGATTCTGAAATACCTGAGTCTAATATCAAATTTTTTAATGTTATCTTATTTCCTGCACCATCATCTAATGTAACCCCTTGCGCAAATAATCTGTTTAAGTCATAAAATGTACCATCTGTTGTAATTGTACCTGTATATGTTGTTCCAGCATTATCAGAAACCTGTATTGTTACTTGATTTGGATTAGTAGCATCTCTATAAATTAAAATATCTGGTCTATCTGATGCATCTATAGTTCCACTTCCATCATCATCATCCTGAGATAGTAGTGTAACAGGTGATCCATTACTATCTGAAACAGAAATATCTCCATAAGCTCTTAATGGCCAATCTATACCATTTTTACCTAAATCTATTCTTGAACCTGCAGGAAATGATGAATTAAAATCATTTGCTGCGTTCGCTCTTACAACATGCCCTGGATAATTAGACCATCTTAATACATTTCCTACTTCGTCAAGCTCGACTTCTCCGTAATTACTTCCACCGAGCAATTCATAGTTTTTATCTGGATCTACAGGTTCAGCATGCCATCTATATACAATTCTGTCTTTATATTGTTCAGACATTATTCTTTCAAATGTAAATTTAACCGGAACAACATCTCCAGATGATGATTTTATTGTCATTGTTGTTTCCTTTATACCAACATCAGAATTTAAATTATCTGATAAATTTAAGAATGTTGTTTCTCTTGCTTCCATTACTAAATTAGGCGAAATTGTAATATCTTGTATTGGTTCATTAGAATCTATATATCTTTTTCCAGTATCTGTAACCTTCGCATTCCATCCTTGCAATTTCATTCCACTTGAAGGATTTACAAAATGGCCTTCTGAATCCAATGTAAAATTACCAGCTCTTGAAAAATATTTTGAAAGTCCATCTGATAAAACAAAAAAACCTTCTCCTTTTATTGCCATATCTGTTTTATTCCCTGTATTTTGAAGTGATCCTTGTGTCATTATTTTATCTATAGAAGCTATTTTAGAACCAAGCCCAACTTGAATGGCATTTGTGCCACCAAATTGCCCACTTGCACCTCTACTTTCTGATAATGTTTGAGACAATGTATTTTGAAAAGTCACCCTTGATGTTTTATATCCAACTGTATTTACATTTGAAATATTATTTCCTATTACATCTAATTGTGTCTGAAAATTTTTCAATCCACTTTGTCCACTAAACATAGCTCTTAACATAATAATCTCCTCCTAAATTTATATTATTTTATATTTCTGATATTTCAATAATTTTTTCTGTACTGTATTTTTGGCCATTTACTAATACATAAAATTTATTATCATCAAATTGAACTGCATCAACTTTTCCTCCATCCAACCCACCAATCTTTTCTTTTTTTCCATCTCTAAATGTATATATTTCATATTTATACTCTCCATCAGGCATTTTTACTCCGTTAGTACTTATTCCATCCCAATTGAAAGTTTTCATTCCTTCTTCCTGAATTCCTAATTCTCTGGTATATACTAAATTGTTTTTCTTATCATATATGTCAACATATACTTTTGTTGGTTCTTCAAGATTATAAACTATTGCATCTGAAAAACCACCTGTTAAATTTATTTTGTTATTTTCTACCACAACAGTTTTTCCTATTAAATTGGAAGCCTGAACTTTAAATAAATTCATTTGTGAAGAAACCATTTCCTGAAAAGATTTACTCATATTCATAATCTGTTCAGTAGAAGACAATTGCGACATTTGCGAAATAAATTCTTTATCATTCATTGTATTTGTTGGGTCTTGATATTTTAACTGTGTCATTAATATTTTTAAAAAAGCATCTTTATCTAATTCTTTTTTAGGTTCATTGCTATTTAATTGAGAGGATGGTGAAAAATAATTTAAATTGTTTATCCCATTAATCATAATATTCACCTCTTAAAATATTAAAAAATTGTTTGTCTTCGCTTTTTTTCTTTTCATTTTTTTTAGAAGATTTGTTTTCATCTGAAAATTTTTCCTCTTCATTATTATTACGATCATTATTATGATTTTCTTTATTTTGTTCTTCAACTTCTGATTCAAATAAAAATTCTACTTTTTCATATTTTTCTTTTAAATTTATCAATAGTGGTTCTATTCTTTTTTCTAGTTCCTTTCTGTTCTCATTATTTTCTAATGAAAATTGTATCTTTACATTTTTGTGTGATTTTATTATTGTAATTTCAATATTTCCTAAATCTGGAGGATTAATTTTAAATACCGTTCTTTCAAAATATTTTGGAAAATTTCGTGCTTTTTCAATTAAATTCTGTATTTCAGGTAGTATTTTATTTAGCGAAACAGTTTTTACGTATACGTTATTGTTTTTATTACTTGAATTATTTAATTCTATTAACGGATGTAAATAATTAATATTATTTGAATTTAAGTTCGTTTTTCCTCTATATTTATTTAATGTTTTTAAATTTAAAATATTCTTTTCATCCTCTTTATAATCATTTTTATATATTTTATATGTCATAGAATCCATGTATTTAATTATATTTTTTACATTTATATCAGAATTCTTCTTTTTTAGTATTATTTCTGCATCATCTGATATAACCTTTTTTATTATTTTTACATTAGACATTATATTTTTCGATGTAATACTGGTTTTTTCCTTTAATACTTTCTTCAAAGTGTTTTTTTTCAAAGAATGTTTTGCTATTAGTAAATCCACCTTTTCATCAGAATATAAAATTTTATTTTTCTCATTGCTTCTTTTAAATATTTTTATCTTATTTTCTATTATGCTTTTTAAATCGTTTTTTAATATATCAATATTACTATTTGCATTATCAATTTTTTTTGTTTTTTCATTTAATAAAATTAATTTCATTTTTTCTTTTTTGTTATTCTCTATATATCCTACCAATCCTGTATTAAATTTTACTTTTATAATTTCATTTATATCTTTCTTTAGAATATTAGAACTTATAACGTTTTTTTGGATTATTAATAGATTTGCTTCATCTAAATTCGAAATAATTAATCCTAATTTTTCTTTATAAAATATATAATCTTCTTTTTTT
Source organism: Marinitoga sp. 1197 (assembly GCF_001021165.1). Taxonomy (NCBI): domain Bacteria; kingdom Thermotogati; phylum Thermotogota; class Thermotogae; order Petrotogales; family Petrotogaceae; genus Marinitoga; species Marinitoga sp. 1197. Next base: position 163 of record NZ_AZAY01000009.1, on the reverse strand, counting down.
ATTTCTTCTGGCAATTTGTTTTCTTTTTCTATTAATTCTTTTATTATTTTATTTATCTTTCCTTTTATCTTCTCTGTGTTTTTTGCTTTTGTTTCTATCTTTTTATTTTTTACTTCTTCTGTTGCCAATATTTCTTTTATCTTTACTCCTTCTTTTTGTCCTT
>NZ_AZAY01000008.1 GCF_001021165.1 Marinitoga sp. 1197 | reverse complement strand
CTTTTTTTTCAAATGTCATGAATCCAAGATAGAATAATAATGATTTTATGTCTTTTATTTCTATCCTTTTTCCTGGATTGAACATTGTTGTGAGTTCTGGTAATGTTGTTCTTTCTGTTAATAGTATTTCATTTAGTAATTTCCCTATTATTTTTTTCGGACTTTCTTTTGCTTCTTGTTTTTCTTTTTCTGTTAGTTCTTTTTTGTTGTTTTTGTCTATTTTTACTCCAAGCAATTCTCCTAAGCTAAATAGATTTTGTACTTTTTTGTAATCACTCATTATGTTGTCATCTATTATTTTTTCTGGTGGTAATTTTTCTCTTAGATATTCTATTATAAAATAAAATACCATATCAGGGTTATATACCCTGTTTTTGGCTTTTATATTGAATCTATATCCATTATAATTTTCCTGCATTTCTTTTAATAATTTTTCTGAATATATGTCATAATATTCCAATAATTCTTTTACTTCTTCTTCTTTGAATCCAAGCATTTCATTGAATTCTGGTTTTGTGGTAATACTCATTGTTATGTTAAATCCACTGGTTAATGAATCTAACATTATTGGACTCACACCTGTCATAAACAGTCTTTCTATTATTGTTTCTGTTCCTTTTTTTATTTCTTCGTAGAATTTTCTTACAAATCCATGTTTTGTTACGCTATCTTTGAATAAATCAAGGTTAAAACTCAATAGTTCATTCGCAAAGTGATCGTATTCGTCTATTAGTAAATATATTGGTTTATCCAATATATCTATTGCATTATTCAAAAAAGCTCTAAGTATATCTGCTGGTTCTGTATATTCCTTTTCTATTTTTAATTTTACTTTATATCTATTGTTGAAATTTTCAAGCGAAACTATAATGTTATTTTTAAAACTATTTATTAATACTTCTTTATTTTCTGTTTGTATTCCAGAAAAATTCATTTTTAATATATAATAACTGTTTTTTAATGGTGTTGGATTTTTTCCTATGTATAAGTTTTTAAATAATTCTTCAAATTTCTCTGCATAATTGATATCATAATACTTTGAAAGTGTATCTAAGAACAATGTTTTTCCAAATTTTCTTGGCCTTAAAAATACAATATTTTTTTCATTTAATGATTCTAATTTTTCTATATATTTTGTTCTATCTATGTAATAATAATTCTGCATTATTACTCTTTCAAAGTTTTGTTCTCCATATGGTATTTTTTTTCTCATGGCTCACCTCCACATGACATACCTCCGGTAGGGCTTAGAATTAAAATTTAATATTTTAAAATAAAAAACATTTGAATATTTGCTTTGCAAATATACACGCTACCGCGGGTAATTTGATGTCTATATTTATTATATCATAATTATTCTATCCCATCTTTGTAATAATATTACAATGTCCAATTAGTAAAGCAAGCGAAAACTCGCAGATTGTCCTTACACGCTACCGCTGGTATTGGTTTAAATAATTTTGATTTTATAAAAAATTTCTGAGCTATCGCTCTCCTGCGGTGGGCTATTTGTTTAAATTTTATAATTTTAAGGATTATTAATCGAGCTGTTTGAGTGAATTTGACTTTTTGGATAGTCTTTTAATATAAAAATATATTTGATTCATTTTTATAATTAAAATTATCAAGATAAAATTATTGATTTCTATTCATTTTTGTGATAAGATTGAATCGGGCACCCTTTCTCTTGCTTTTTGTTTCAAGTCAATGTTTTTGCATTGAATTAGGGTGTTCCTTTTTTTATTTGCAAATCTTAATGAAAAAGTATTTTTCTAACAAAAGGAGAGGATAAAATGAAAAAGGCAAAACTTTTAAATTTCACAACATTATACAGATTTGGAAATCCTTTTGAAACAGAAGCTACTATTGTAGAAAAAAATAATTTGAATTTTGAAGAATCAAACAATTTAGATTTTTTTGAATTAGAAGAAAATGAAAATCAAACAATTTTAAAACTTAATTTAGAAGATTCTGACAGAATTTATGGTTTAGGGCAAACATTAGGTGGATTAAATAAAAGAGGAAAGCTATACAGATTATACGCCACTGATGACCCTATACACACCCCTGAAAAAGAATCATTATATGGCTCACATCCATTTGTTATTATAGATGAAAAATTCGGTTTTTTTATTGACTATCCTTCAGAAATAATTTTTGATATTGGTTATAATAAATTTGATTTAATGGAAATAATAATAAATTCAAAAGATTTTGATTTATACATATTTAACTCAAATAATAATTTAGAAATAATACAGGAATATTTAAGATTAACAGGGAAACCATATATTCCACCAAAATGGGCCTTTGGTTATCAACAATGTAGATGGAGTTATCCAAATGCAGAAACTATTAAGGAAGTCGCAGAAAACTTTAGAAAAAAAGAAATACCTTGCGATGCTATCTATATGGATATAGACTATATGAAAAATTACAAAGTATTCACTATAGATGAGGAAAAATTCCCAAATTTCCCAAATTTTGTTAAAGAAATGAATGCAAACGGTTTCAAGCTTATACCAATAATAGACCCTGGTGTGAAAGTTGAAGAAGATTATGATATCTATGAAGAAGGGATTAAAAATGAATATTTTTGTAAAGATATCAACGGAAATTATTTTATTGCAACGGTTTGGCCAGGATACACACATTTTCCGGATTTTTTAAATCCAGATGTTAGAAAATGGTGGGGAGAAAAATATAAAATATTTACAGATCTTGGAATTACTGGTTTTTGGAATGACATGAATGAACCTTCAATCTTTTTCGTTCCAAAATCATTGAAAAATTATCTTAAAAAGATCAATAAAATGCTAAACAAAGAAATAGGATTAGAATTTTTTATGATAAAAGATGAAGTAAATAAATTATCAAATAATAGAGAATATTATAAAAACTTTTATCACAAAACACCGCAGGGAAACTACTCAAATGAAGAATTGCATAATTTATATGGTTATTATATGACAAAGGCTACAGTTGAAGGATTTGAAAAACTTATACCAAATAAACGCTATTTGTTATTGTCAAGAAGTAGTTATACTGGACATCATAGAATTGCAACAATATGGATGGGAGATAATATGTCCTGGTGGGAACACATGCTTGTGAATATAAGAATGCTCATTTCACTTAATATGGCGGGATTTTTCTATACTGGTGCTGATATTGGTGGATTTGGAAGCAATTCATCACCAGAACTTGTTATAAGATGGATGCAATTGGGAATATTTTCCCCATTATACAGAAATCATTCTGCATTGGGAACAAGAAATCAAGAACCCTGGGCATTTGATGGAAAAATCGAAGAAATATTAAAAAATATTATAAGATTAAGATACGGTTTAATTCCTTATTTATATTCTGAATTTTTTAATTCAATTGATAATTTAAAACCATTTATTTCTCCATTATTCTTAGCTTTTAATGATGAATTATCAAAAGATATTGAGGATCAATTTATGGTTGGAAATTCATTAATGGCTGCCCCTGTAATACAGCCAAATGCAAAAGGTAGATTTGTTTATTTGCCAGAAAAGAAATGGTTATATTGGAAAGCATCTAAATTAGATGAAAGAAAAATGAAAGTTTTTAAACCTGGAACACATTATGTAGAAGCAAAATTAAATGAAATTCCTATATTTATAAAAGAAAATTCATTAATCGTATTAAATGAAGATAAGGTTAATTATGTGAATGAAAAAGCTATAAAGGAGTTAACTGTAATAGGATTAGTCACCGATAAAGCTGAATTTACATATTTTGAAGATGATGGAGAAACATATGATTTTAAAAATGGGAAATATGCTAAAATTAAAATATTAGTTATAAAAAATGAAGAAGATTTTGGCTTTGAAGTTGAAAAAGATGAAAATGAAAATTACAATTTAACAATTGAAAAAATTAGATTTGAAATATATGATGGGAATGGAGAAAAATTCATATATACTTTAAAAATATAAATAAAGATTTCTTTTAAAAAACTTTTTTAATCAAAAAAGTTATTGCTTTATTATTTTTTATTGAAAGATTTATGAAAATGTGGTAAAATCAAAGCGAAGATAATTTTGAAACTCTTTTCCTATAACAGGTGGTGGTTAATATGGAAAGATATTCAAGACATAAAAATTTGTATAATAATTTTGAAAAAATCAGAAGTTCAAAGGTTTTGGTAGCAGGTGCCGGTGGATTAGGTAGCAATGTTTTAATGAATCTTTCAAGATTAGGTATTGGAGAAATACATATTTTCGATTCTGGTATTTTAGATATGCCAGACCTTAATAGACAAATATTATACGATATTGAAGATTTGGGAAAGAAAAAAGTTTTTGTGGCAAAAGAAAAATTAACAAAAATTAATCCTGATATTGAAATACATATTCATGATGAAAAAATAGAAGAAAATACTATATTGCCTTCTGTAGATATTGCAATAGATTGTTTTGATAATTTTGAAAGCCGAAAAATTTTAGATAAAAAAATACATGAAATTAATATTCCCCTTATTCATGGAGGCGTAGAAAGATTTTTTGGCCAGGTAACGGATATTATACCAGGAAAAACAAAATCGTTAAGGGAAATACTGGGAAATATTGAAGATTCAAAAGAAATAAAATTAGTAGTTCCATATTCAGTATCAATAATCGCATCTTTACAGGTCAATGAAGCAATAAAAATATTACTTGGTGATTATAAAAATGCTCTTATTAACAAAATGCTTATAATGGATTTGACTTTTAATTCTTTTGATATAATTGATCTAAACTAAAAAAATTCTTTTTAAAGTCACTTTATGAAAAGTCCATATTTTTTACGTGAATATAGTATTAAAATATGATTTAATAAGATTTTCAAATATTTTTGAAAAAAACAAAAAAACTCCGGAGAATTCCGGAGTTTTTTGAATTAAATAGTATTAATTTCGTGCTATATAATGTGTATGTAAATAATGATGTGCAATTTCACTATTTGGTTCTTTGAGAAATTCTTTATATAGCTCTTTTACTGCAGGATTTTCATGTGATTTTCTCAATTTCGAATCATAGTCAATTTCATAAATTGATTCCATTCTCTTTAATAAAACCTCTTCGTTTGTTGGTATTGGTTGCCCTCCTCCACCAATACAGCCTCCAGGACAAGCCATAAATTCAACAAAATGATATTCAACTTCACCATTTTTTATTTTTTCAAGTAATTTTCTTGCCGCTCCAAGGGTATTTACAACCGCAACTTTAATTGTTTTCCCATTAATTTCAACTTTAGCTTCTTTTACCTTTGTTAAACCTCTCACGCTAACAAAATCTAATTTTTCCAATTCTTTTCCCGTCAATATCTCATATGCTGTTCTTAAAGCCGCTTCCATAACTCCACCTGATGAGCCAAAAATAGCACCTGCTCCAGTTGATATTCCAAATGGATTATCATATTCTTCCCCAGGTAAATTTTTAAAATCAATTCCAGATTCTTTTATCATTTTTGCTAATTCTCTTGTTGTTAGCACAAAATCAACATCTCCTACAAGCTCTGGCCTATTCATTTCATATTTTTTAGCTGTACATGGCATTATTGAAACAACTACTAATTTCTCTTTTGGTACTCCTAATTTTTTTGCATAATAATGTTTTGCAACCGCACCAAACATTTGTTGTGGTGATTTGGCAGTTGAAAGATTAGGAAGATATTCTGGATAATTATGTTCAATAAATTTGATCCATCCTGGACTACACGATGTAAATAACGGCAATTTCCCACCTTCTTTAAACCTATGGATAAATTCTGTTCCTTCTTCTACTATAGTTAAATCTGCTGTAAAATTAGTATCAAATACCCTGTCAAATCCAAGAAGTCTTAATGCCGATACCATTTTACCTGTAGAAATTGTTCCAGGTTCCATACCGAAAGGTTCTCCAATGGCTACTCTTACAGCAGGTGCTGTTTGTACTACTGTAATTTTATCAGGATCATTTAAAGCCTTCCACACACCATCAATATGATATACTTCATGTAAAGCTCCTGTAGGACAATTCATAACACATTGACCACAATTCGTACAATCAACATTCCCCATACCCTCGTCTAAGAAAGTGGTTACTATTGTATTAGGCCCTCTATTTGCAAATGTGAAAATATTAACTCCTTGTATATTAGAACAAGCTCTTATGCATCTTCCACAAACTATACATTTTGTAGGTTCTCTAACTATTGAAAAACTTGAAAAATCAGATGGCAATTTTTTTTCTACAGATGGAATATTTATTTTTGTAACTCCAATTTCTTCCGCTATAATTTTTAACTCACATGTTGTTGAACGAGGACAAGTTAAACAGTTTAATTCACAGCTTATCCCATGCGAAGCAACTATTAATTGCATTATTGTTTTTCTAACTTTTCTTACTTTTTTAGAATGAGTTTTTATTTTCATACCATCACTTATATTAACAGCGCACGACGGAACAAGTGTCTTTGATCCTTCAACTTCAACTACACACAATCTACATCCACCATATGGTTCCATATTTTCTATGTAACATAATGTTGGAATTTTTATATTAGCTTTTTTAACTGCTTCAAGTATAGTAATATTCTCAGGCATATCATATTCTCTATTATTAATAGTAATTTTCATAATAACACCTCCGGTGTGATTACCTTTTTTATTTTTTATTAAAAATCATTTTACTTCTTCATAAAAATATTTCTCCAAAACTGAATAAATAAAATTAACTGATGATTGCCCAAAACCGCACCTTGCTGCAAGCATTATCGATTCTTTTAAATCACCTATTATCTTTTTGTATTCTTCTTTATATCCCTTTCTTTTCATTTTTAATAATATTTCTCTTATATTTCTATTTCCCTCTCTACACGGGAAACAGGTTCCACACGTTTCTTTTACAAAGAATTCGGAAACATTTAATAATATATCCAGCAAATCATGTTTTTTTGAAACTACTATCATCCCACCAGAACCTATAGATGAACCTGATTTTTCCAAATCTTCATAAGTATATAATACATCTAATTCTTCATCCTTTAAAATAGATGTTGCTATTCCACCAGGAACTACAAAATTAATTTCATCTTTCGGACCACCCGCTAATTCAATAATATCTTTTACGGTCATACTACCAAATTCGATCTCATACACATCTGGTAATTTAACATCACCGTTTATAGAAACTAATTTTGTTCCATGACTTTTTTCTGTTCCAAGTTTTGAATATATATTATCTTCATATTTCATAATTTCAGCCACAGCAGTCAATGTCTCTACATTATTTACTACAGTTGGTTTATCAAATAAACCTTTTTGAACAGGATATGGTGGTTTTATCCTTGAAAATCCTCTTTTCCCTTCTATAGAATTTATTAATGATGTTTCATCTCCACACACATATGCCCCAGCACCTTTTATTAATTTTAATTCAAAATCAAAACCACTACCCAATATATTTTTACCTAACAACCCTCTATGATAGGCATCTTTTATTGTTTTTTCAAAAATTTCTATAGCATTTGAATATTCACCCCTAATATAAATATAACCATAATTTGCCTTAACTGTATATGCTGCTATTATTATGCCCTCTAAAACTTTAAATGGCATATTTTCAAGAAGAAACCTATCCTTAAATGTTCCTGGTTCTCCTTCATCTGCATTACATATTAAAAATTTCACATCACTTTTTTGAGAAAGTGCAAATTGCCATTTTTTTCCAGTTGGAAAACCAGCCCCACCTCTTCCTTTTAATCCTGATTCGGTTATTTTTTTCACAATATTTTTTGAATTCAATTTTAATGAGTTTTTCAACCCAATAAATTCATAATTTTCCATTGTTTTATCAAGATCTGATTTTAAAAATATTTTTTCTTTTATCATAACTTCACCACCTTATATACATTCTTTTAAAATTGAAATGGCCTGTTGAGGTGTAAGTTTAGTATAGATTTTATTATTTACTAACATTACAGGTCCTTCACCACAATGCCCTAAACATTCCACAACTTCAAGAGTGAATTTCTTATCCAAAGTAGTTTCTCCCGAGTCTATTCCTAAAAATTCTTTTATAGTTTCAACAACATCTTCAGCACTATTCAGATGACACGAAAGGCTATTACAAACACGTATGATGTATCTTCCTCTTGGTTCAATATGAAACATTGAATAAAAAGAAATTACACCATACAATTGCGATTTTGGAATTTTTTTTGTTTTAGCAATTCTAATAATCTGTTCTTCTGGAATATATCCATAAGTATCTTGAATGCCGTGGAGTTCTTCTAATAATGTTTTTTCATAAAACTTTTCCACTGTACTCACCCCCTTATTTTTATATTATCACTTTATTAAAAATATAACAAATGTGTTTATAATTGATGAAAGAAAATTATAAGCGATTATGGTTATTAATGTTTTATTAAAGTAATTTTTTTTATTTTGTTAATAATTATTAAAAATTACAACTTATCTTTCTACATAAATAAATAACAAAAACAGGAGAGCATTAGCTCTCCTGTCAAATTTAAAATAATATACTATTTGCTCGTTTCTGTCGCCTTTTGAGACTCATATTCTTTTTCTGCATCTTCTATCATTTTGTCTATACCTGGATATTTTGGATCTAATTTCTTAATTTCTTCTAAATATCCTATTTTTGAGAATGTGTTTTGACTGAATGTATCATTGAAATCTATTAATGTTTCAAGTGCCTCTATTCTTGTTTCTGTTGATGCTTTAGAAAATGCTATTCTATTTAAATTAAAATTAATTTCTTTTAGCTGTTGTCCAAAATATTGGAACATCGCATTCGCATCTATATATCGCAAATATTGTTTATATGTATCAATTTTGTTTTCAGAATATTTTAATGCTACTTCATAATTCTCTGGTGCTTCTTGATAATAGAACTCAACTGTTTTGCTTGAACTCGGATATTCTGCAAACAATTCATCTAATACTTTTATTCTTTTAGCTTTTAAAGCTTCCATTTCTTTTTGTAATTTTACTTTGTTTTCTGCTATTTCAGACTCTGTATAATCTTTTAATTCTTCTTTTATTTCTAAGAAATCTTTAGCATCTTCATATTTAAATCTTTCTTTTAATAATTTTGTATATTCTTCACCCTGTACATTTTTCATTTTTTCACTTAATTCATTATATTTTTTATTTATTTCATTTAATCCTAATTTTAAAATCTCTGGATCAACTGAATCTTTTAATGTTAGGTATTTTGTGAATTTGTCTAACTTTTGATTTAATATATCTTTTAATAGATTTGTTGAATTTATATATATAGCTTTTTCATTTGTGGACGCATCCACCGCAAGTTCATCATTTTCAAATATATATTGTTCTAATGATTTTATAAATTCACGAATTTTTTGTTCATCTTTTGATTCACCCAAAGCAACGTATTCATCATATAATTTTAAATCTTCATCTAAGTATTCTAATCCCAATTTTTCATTTTCTTTATATTTTTTTACCCATGTAATAAACTTTTCATCTTTTAATTTCTTTTCTATTTCACTATAAATTTCCGGAAATTTATTCATTATATCTTCTGGATTATTAAATACTTTTTTATCCTGCACTCTTATTATATGATATCCATAGTTGGTTTTTACAGGCCCAACTAATTCACCTACTGTTGCATTAAACGAAGCATCTTCAAACTCCTTCACCATTGTATTGTGTTTAAACCATCCTAACTCTCCGCCACTTGTTGCATTTGATGTATCTTTCGAGTATTTAGATGCAGCATCTTCAAAAGTTATTTCTTTATTTTCTATCATTTGTTTTATTTTATTGGCTGTAGCTTCATCAGAAACCAATATATGTTGTGCTTTTATTTCTTCATATTGTTTTTTCAAATCCTCAAAATTATCTTTTAAATATTTTAACCCTTCTTCTTTTGATACTTTTGAAACATCATTTTTCACTCTATCTATTATTAGTTGTGTTCTGTAAGCATTTTTATAATTTGCTTTTATTATATTTCTTAAATTATCTTCAGATTTATAATAATCTAAATATTTTTTCCATGTATCCTTATTCTCTTTTAACTTTGCTATCTGATCATCTATAAATTTATTAAATTCTGTTTCAACTTCTTTATCCGTTGGTGTTAAATTGTTTTTATCTGCATAATATTCTATAACTTTTATATCAAATAATTTTTTTACTGCGCTATATGATAAGGTTAATTCATCAAATACCGGATCCAATTTTTGTCCATAAGCTGTATATTGCTGTCTCATTTGATTTACTTCATCATTAATTTCATAACTCATTATCCAATATGGATAATCTAATTCTGTACCGTCTTTTGTTAAAACTGCTGTTGCATTGTCTTTTGATGGTGTATTGGAACTCGCTTTTGCTTTTGATGCTCCTAAATATGCTGCAATTGACCACCAGACTATTCCTGCTGTAAATAATACCACAATCACTATAACTATAACCTTTTCCCATTTAACAAACCAATCTCTCATCTATAAACCCCCTCTATTCCTGCATGTTATTATAATAGCCTAAAAACCGGGGGCTAGCCCCGGTTTTTATTTTTATTATCTTAAGTACATATCTTTTGTTGCTTCTTCAAACTTTAACAATCTTTCCCATCTTGTATCCACATACTTCTGCATTTCTTCTATCATTTCCATATATTCTGGATGTTGAAGAGCTTTTCTAAATCTTCCTATTGACCTGATATATTCTTCGATTGGCTTAAAGTTTCTCGGTTTTCTTGTTATTTTATAAACTCCTCTGTCAATTTCATATAATGGCCAGTACTTTGTTTCAACAGCTAATTTGGTTATAGCTGGACCATCACTTTCAGGAATTCTCCAGAATCTTACACATGGAGCCAATACTGCTATAAATGCTGGACCTTCATGTTTTAATCCTTTTTCAACCTTTGCCATAAAATCAAAAGGATCTGATGTGGATGCAGTTGCAGCATAAACATTTTCATGAGCTCCAATTATTTCTACTATGTTCTTTTTAAACATTACTTTTCCTGTTTTTACTTTTCCAATTGGTTCTGTTGTTGCATCAGCACCTGGAGGTGTTGAACCTGATCTCTGGTTTCCTGTGTTCATATATCCTTCATTATCATATAAAATGTATAAGAAATCGTGACCTCTTTCAATTGCTCCTGATAATGATTGAAGACCTATATCATATGTTCCTCCGTCTCCACCAAATGCGATAAATTTAATAGGTTTATCTGTCTTTAGTCTTCCTCTATTTTTTAATGATCTATATGCTGCTTCAGCACCGGAAATCGTTGCTGCTACGTTTTCAAATGCATTATGTATATATGGTATATTCCATGCTGTAAATGGATATATTGTTGTTGAAACTTCCAAACAACCAGTTGCAGCACCAACTACAGGTTCGTATCCTAAAGCCTTTGCAGTCATTGTTGCCCATTTTGCTACCATTGGTGCATTACATCCTGGACATAATCTATGTCCTTGAGTAAATGGCCAATCTTCTTTATCTACCAAATTAATTAATTGTTTCATATTTACAGGCACTATTGTTCACCTCCAATTATTCTTTTAAGCCAAGATATCTTTCATCATTTGGATCTAATTCACCTTTAATTGCTTCTTCAAATGGAATATGTAACATTGATGGTGTTACATCTCTTCCACCCAATCCATATACGTATGAACCTATCATTGGTTTTTCTTTTGCTTCATATAATGCTGATTTTATTAATGAATATAATGGAGCTTCTTTACCAAATGACATAGCTCTATCAAGAACAACTACTGCTTTTCTTCCATCAAGAGCTGATAAAATTTCCTTTTTAGGGAATGGTGTAAATACCCATGGTTTTACCAATCCTGCTTTTATGCCTTTTTCCCTCAATTCATCAACTACGTATTTTGCTGTTGAAGCTGCCGAATTTAATACAACCATTACATATTCAGCATCGTCCATTCTATATAAATCAAGGAAATCATATTTTCTTCCTGATATTTTTTCATATTCTGCAAATACTTCTGGTAATGCTTTATAAGCATTTTTCAAACCTTCCTGTTGTTGTCTATGATGTTCAAAGTAATAGTCAAACAAGTCCAATGGACCGTGTGTAATTGGATTATCAATATCCAATAATGGATATTTAGGTTCCCATAATCCAACAAAATTCTTTACAGCTTCATCATCTAAAATTTCTACTCCTTCAACACCATGTGATGTAATAAATCCATCTAAATTTATCATGGCTGGAGTTAATACTTCTTCTCTTTCAGCTAATTTAGTTGCTATAATTGTCATGTCATAAGCTTCTTGAGAATTTTCTGCGAATAATTGTATCCATCCTGCATCTCTTACAGCATATGCATCTGAGTGATCACCATGTATATTTATAGGTCCTGATAATGCTCTATTTACGATTGGCATTACAATTGGCAATCTCATTGATGCTGCAATATAAACTATTTCAAACATTAAAGCTAATCCATTTGCAGCTGTTGCTGTCATTGTTCTTGCACCAGCAGCAGCTGAACCAACAACAGCACTCATTGCTGAATGTTCAGATTCAACTGGTACCATTACAGTATCTACTGCACCATCAGCTACAAATTGTGCGAAATATTCAACTATTGGAGTCTGTGGTGTTATTGGATATGCAGCCACAACATCAGGATTTATCTGTCTCATTGCATGGGCTACTGCAGCTGCACCAGTTATTGCTAACTTTGTAGGCATTTATATTCAACCTCCTTATTTTAAAAATTCCGTTTCAGGTTTCATTTCAATTGCATTTACAGGACATACCTTTGCACATGTTCCACAACCTTTACAATAATTATAATCAAACCCTATCATTTCTGTTTTTCCGTCTTCTTTTACTTTTCCTTCTATTGCCATATCTGGACAATATAACCAGCATTGCATACAATTAATACATGCATCTTTATTCACAATTGGCCTCATTATTCTCCATGTACCTGTATTATATTCTCTTGCTGTAGCCGGTTTATCAATAACTCCTGCAATTGGCATTTCTTTCCAGCTATCGTATTTAGGCATTACCTTTCACCTCCTGATAACCCCTTTCAACTGCCCTAATGTTTGCTTCAACTACTTCCGGTGCAAATTTTTTCTCAAATGTTTTCTTAACCTTTGCTTTTACTACATCTAAAGGAACTATATTCGTTAATTTTACTAAAGCACCTATCATAACTGTATTAGGAATTCCTCTTTTTATCTCTTCTAAAGCTATATCTGTTGCTGGTATTGTATATATTTTACCGTTAAATCCTGTTTTTCCTTTAACTTCTTCAGGTGATAAAACTGTGTTTACTAACATTATTTTATTCTCTGACAATCCAGCTGTTAATTCTGGTAATCCTAACATAGTATCGTCAAAAATAACAACAACATCAGGATTTTCAATTCCACTTCTTATTCTAATAGGAACATCTGCTATTCTGTTAAAAGCTTTCATTGGAGCTCCTGATCTTTCTGCTCCGTATTCCGGGAATGCTGTTGAATACTTCCCAGCTTCAACAGCTGCTTCAGTCAAAAATTGTGAAGCACTTTTTGCACCCTGTCCAGCTCTTCCATGCCATCTGATTTCAAAATATTTTTCTGGCACTCTTATGCCCTCCTTTCAGATATTGATTACAAAATAACATCATTATAATCAATGTTCTCAAAAATTTTATCCACCCACATATAATATTTTAACTTATTTTTTTCAATTTTTCCACTCTCAAGCATTGCATTAAGTTCAAAAAAACGTTTCACATGTGTTTTTATTCTGTTAACGGCATACTCTACAGTTGTGCCTGAACTTATTATAAACGCCCAATCACTTGATTGTGCTAACATTAGCTCTTTTATCATTAAAGATATTATATTTTTTTCTACATCACTATATTTTTTATTCATTTTCACCTTTAATATTTCAATCATTTCATAAATTGCTGGATATATCCAATCGTTATTTCCATTTATCCATTCTTCAAAAAAACCATTTATTCCCCACGTTGATCTTGAAGGATTTACAATTTGTACTTCTTCAACCCTCTTTAAAATATTTTTTGGATTTTCCAGTTTCAATTCTTCTGTATTATATACCTTTTCTATTACTTTTTCTAAAAACATAATTCCTTCATACCACCAATGACCAAAAAATTCTGTATCAAAAGCATATACCATTGTCGGTTCTAAATCCGGATATTCCACATTTAACTCCTTTAATTGCTTTAATCTTTTTTGAACAAAATCTTCTGCATTACTTTTTACTGCTGTATAGGCTTCATCTATATCATATAACATTTTATCAAATAGCTCTTTGTCTTTACCTGTTATTTTATGATATTTTATTCCTGTATTACATCTAACACCACTTTTATCTATATAATCTTTTATATATTCATATTCTCTATCAAAACCTATGTCCCGATAAAATTCTCTATATCTGGGATCATTCAAATATCCAAACTCTGTGTCAAAAATTTCTATATTATTGTCTTTATCTCTTGAAAATACAAAAATACTTGAATTCGTTATGACTGGATTATATACATTATATATTGGATATGGATTACCATATATTAACCCATTTTTTTCAACAAATGTGTATTCAATTTTGTATTGATTTAAATATATATCTAAACCTTCATAATATCCAAGTTCCGGGAGCCAAAAACCTTTTGGATAAAAACCAAAAGCTTTTTTGAATGTTTCTAAACCATATTTTATTTGAAGCTTTACTATTTCAGGATATTCAGAATATATAGGTAAAACCGCATGCGTCGCAGATGTTGTTATTAATTCCAGATAACCTTTTTCATAATACTCTTTAAATGCATCTAATATATTTTTATTATACATCTTTTCGAATATTTCTAATATTTCTTTAAAGTTATTTTTATAATAATCTGCCATTTTGTGTTTTATTAATTCTTCATCTTTGGTTCTTTCATATTCTTTTTCTGATAATTCTATAATTTTTTTTAGATATCTAACATATTTTTCCTGCAAGTCCATACTATTTAACATTTCAATCAAAGTAGGAGAAAAACTCATTACCAATTTAAATTTTATACCTTTTTTTTCAAGATTTTGAAAAACTCTAATCAGTGGAATATACGTTTCTGTTATTGCTTCAAATAACCATCTTTCTTCCATAAATTCTTCATAATCAGGATGTCTAACATATGGCAAATGTGAATGAAGTACAAATATTATATTCCCATTATTCATTTTTTTATCCCCCTATTTAAAGAATAAAGATTCCATACAAATGAACCGCCACCGGATATAGGAGGTCTATTTCCTAATTGAGGCAATACCATATTATTACTTGACAATCCAGGGATTTTTTCAACTATATTTATATTTATATTTTTTTTCAATTTTCTTTTTTTGTTCGTTTTAGGATTATATATGACCACATTTTCCGCAATATTTATATTTTCTGATGGCATTATCAATCTATTACTTCTAATCAAAGCATTAAAATTTTTTATTTCATCTAAATATCCAATTTCCGCAATATATTCAGCATTTGATCCTGGAATAAAAAAGTAATAACTTTTATATTCTCTCAAATTATCCAAAGATTCATAAATTCTATTTGCTTCATCTATCGCGAAATCTTTATTTGTTACATCATAAAATCTCATTACGATTTTTGAACTTTCAGGTATTTTATCTATTTTTTGTATCATTTCCTTGGAAAAATTCCAAACTGCATATATCCAATTTGCATTAACACTATTTATTATAAAAATGTTTTCATTTAACATTTCTTGATTGTTTTTAATCAGATCAATACTATTAATATGAGGAATTTGATACGATAATTGGTTTGAAGTATCTGTTATCAACCCCTCTTCTTTTAATTGCAACAACTTATTTTTTATTACTTTTATAATATCTTTTTTTCTCATTGATCTCTTTAATTTAATCCCCATATTTTTAGCTATATTTCTTAATTCCTGAATGCTTGGTTCTTCACTCTCCAATAATCTGGATAGTTTTTTGTCTATTATCATTATTTAACCCCCATTTTTTACATAATTTAAATTTCCAACCCTTTAAATTGTATCATATATTTTTTTTTAGCAAACAGGTATAATATAAAGCATTCTCTATGTAACTCATTTTATTCATAAATAATAACGAGATACTAAATTTGTTAAAGATTATTGCTTTTTTACATTCCTGCAAAGAACTATGGTAATAACATTGCCATCTAAATTTTTAATAGCCTCATTAACAGTAGCTCCAGTGGTATATACATCATCTATTAATATATAATTTTTTTCATCTTTTTTTTCAAATATGAATTTATTTTTTACCTGTTTTATTCTTTGATAATAATTTAATGCTTCTATTTGAGTTTTTGTATATCCTTTTTGTATTTTTAAATTATGATTCAATTTAAATCCCGTTAATTTAGAGAATTCTTTTGATATTATATATACAGGGTTATATCCTCTTATTTTTAAATGTTTTTTTATGGAAGGTATATAGACAATCTCAGGAAATTCATAAAAATCAATATTATAATATTTATATGTTTTATATAATAATTTTGAGAAAATTTTCGCTAAATATATATTTTGTTTAAATTTAAATTCTTTTATCAAAGAAGATAATGGTTTCTCATAAACACCTGCAAAATAAATAATATTATCATTTTCTATAAAAGAAGGTTGAAAAAGCGAGTCTTCACAAGACTCGCATATTATTTTATTCGGTAAAATATTTTTTTTGCAAATTTTGCATTTATTTCCAAAAATTTCATTCAAGAACATTTGGCATTACCTCTGGATTTAATTTCAGCAAAGTTGTAAGAGCTGTTAATTTCAATGTTCCATTTTCAGCTTCATCTTTTAAAATATTAAAAGGCGTTTCCCAAAAACTATTAGCTTTTAAAACTTTTAATATGCTTAAGGCATTCTTTCTTAAATTTACTGGAAATTTTTTATTTTCAGCAATTTTAGATACTTCCATTAAAAATTGTTCAGCCTTTAATTTTTTTATTATTTGTAATGCATAATTCTTTCTTTTAACTGATACTGATTCCAAAAATTCTGGAACTTTTTCAAGTAATGTATAATCCAAAAAATGAAGAAGATAATTCACCGGACCATTTAACAATTCATCTTCGACTACCTCTAACAATTCCCTCGCATAATCAACATATCCCATATCATCTTTTTCTGCAGCTAATTTAAATCCAAAATTTTTAATTTTTGCTATTTCACTGTCGATAAATTTTTCTATAGCAAAATCAGGAATTATATCATTTCCACAGATTTTTTTACCTCTATTCACCAATTCAAATAACAATTCTATATCTGTTTCGTCTTCAATATTTTTAGTAAAAAACGTCTTCGATATTTCACAGGGTAATCCGGATATATATTTTATTAAAATTATTTTTATGGTTTTATCTGTCTCTTTATAAATATTGCTGAATGTATTATATACAGTTATCGAATCATTTGATTCAAAATAACGCTTTAATATTAATTTTTTTAAGTTTAAAGGTACATTATTTGACAAAACAACTTCGCTAATATTTTCTGTTATATTCAATAATATTTTTATCTGAGGATTTGTTTCACCTATAAATTTTTCCTTCAGTTTATCCAGATCTTCGGGATAAAATTCTATAAAAGAGCTTATTAATTGAAAACGCACTTTAAAATCCGGATCTTTTGCAAGTGGATATATAAATTCAAAATTCTCACAACCAAGAGAAAGATATAATTTAACGGCTTCTTTTCTGATTGTTGATGAAACATCCTTGAATAATTCTTTTAATATTTCGCAATCCAATCTTCCCATTTTTTCAAGATATTTCAGTGCAGAAATTCTTACATCAGGACTATTATCTTCAAGCATTTCGTGAATATGTGTAACTTCAACTTTTTGTTTTAATAATTCCTGAATAGATTTTGCTTTTACAGTCGACACTCTGGAATCCAGAAGTTCAAGATATAACCTCATATTATCCTGCCTTATTTTTTCCTGAAGTATTTTATAAGCTTCTATTATTGGATTTGCCATTTTACCACTCCCTGGAATATATATTTAAATTATATTCTTCAAAATTAAATTCTAAAAAATTTCCTATTTTATTTATATCAATTTCTTTACCAGTATATAAATATTCATATGTCTTCTTATTATAAACGTCTATATACACTAATTTTAAATAATTAGATATTTTCTCAAGTTGAGCTTTCTCTCCATTTTTTCGTTCAAATTCAAAGTATTTTTTGTATCCAGCATCTTTAAAAGTAACTGTATCTACTTTTATATCATCACGAAAAAATCGAAAAAGATTTATAATGGAATTTTCTACATTTATTTTGTTAAATTCCATCTTTAACACGTTATTAAACATAATAATTGTCCTTGCAAACAGGGCAAGGACAATTATTGATATTATAGATATAGCCATTATTGAAAATAACGTTTCAATCATTAAAAAGCCTTTTTTCATTTTATTGGCTCCGAAAAATATAATGAAAAATCTTTTCTACCATTTAAAAATCGAAACTCTATTTTCAAATCATCTATAAAATCTTCTGGTGGAGGTACTATGTAGGTTATTTTAAAAAACATATAATCACTCAAATTATTAGAATATTCTTTTTGTGATAATGGATATCCAAATCCAAATTTTAAAGCTAAATTTTTAATACTCAAATTCAAACCAGAATACATCAAAAATATACTTCTATTCTGTGTTGCTTCATCTGTTATTCTATCATTAAACCATGCTATACCGAAATTTACATAGCTATTATCATTTATCTTTAATATTGAAGTACTTACATCCATTATTGTTATAAAACTAAAATTCGGTGTAGAAACATATGTTATATCGCTTGAAAACGCAAAATTCTTTTCTTCAAGCCCTAATCTTAAAGCCATGTTCCAATTATTTTCACCAGTTAAAAAAGACATTCCTATATCTAAATTAACAGAAAAAAACACAGCATTTATCAATATAAATAATAATATAATTATATAGTTTTTTTTCAAACTATTTCACCTCAGGTTTATACTCTTCCAGTTTATCTTTGTTTTTTAATCTCACATGACCTTTTTCAATTTCTTTAAAAGCTATAGTAACAAAATTGTTATCAGCTGTTTTTACAAGAGGCTTTGAAGTTGAATCAAACCCTTCTTCTTTTAATATCTGGACCCTTTTTGCTACCATTATTGGGACAACATATTTAAATCCTACTTTATTCATGATTTTATCGTAATTAAAATCCATAGACATTCTTATTCCTCCTCAATTTTAAAAAATGAATACTTTCCTAAATGTTCTGTAACTCTTTCTGTTTTTATCTGTTCTGCTATAAATATTGCTATTAACTGATTTATAGCTTCATTTAAATCCTCGTTTACTATTAAATAATCAAATTCATTTATTTTAGATAACTCCCATTTAGCATCAGCCAATCTTATTTTTAAATCTTTTTCTTTTTCTGTTCCTCTATTCATTAATCTTTTTTTCAACTCTGAATATGAAGGAGGAGCTATAAAAATTAATACTGTTTCTTTAGGCATTTTTTTCACTACATTTAAGGCTCCCTGAACATCTATATCCAGAACTATATTAAATCCTTCGTTTATTTTTTTTTCTATATATTTTTTTGAAGTTCCATATTTATGTCCATGTACATTGGCATACTCTAAAAATTCATCTTTTTCAATCATTTCATTAAATGTATTTTCATCTACAAAAAAATAATCCTTTCCATCAGTTTCTCCTGGCCTTACTGGTCTTGTGGTATATGAAACCGAAAATGAAAAGTCCTCTAATTTTTCCATAGCCCTTTTAATAATTGAAGATTTACCCACACCACTTGGCCCGCTGACAACGTAAAGAATTCCTTTTGTCATTTAGAATATACCTCTCTCCTTATTTTTTCAAGGGCACTTTCTACATCATAAAAATTCTGCATAAATCTTCCACTTATTGTTTCAGGTTGAATAGCACTTAAGATTATATGATTACTATCAGTTATAACTATAGCTCTTGTTTTTCTTCCATATGTTGCATCTATTAATTTTCCCTCTTCTTTTGCTATATCTTTTAATCTTTTCAATGGTGAAGATTCTGGATTGACAATTGCTATTACTCTATCTCCAATTACAACATTACCAAATCCAATATTTATTAAACCGTACATAACTTACACCTCCGATATAATTTATATTAATTGTAAATATTTTTTTATGAATGTATTTTTAATGGATATTTTGAACCTGCTCTTTTATTTTATTTACATGTAATCTCCCATCAATGGATAAAGCCGTTATTTCTTTTAATTTTGATTTAGATGCAATTGTATTGAATTCTCTATGCATTTCCTGAGCTAAAAAGTCTAAATTTTGCCCTACTACTTCAAGATCTGAAGATATTAATTCTCTGAATTTTTTCACATGCATATTTAATCTATCTATTTCTTCTGTTATATCTCCTCTTTCTAAAATAAGAGCTATTTCATATTCAAGTCTTTCCTTATTATATTCTATTTCCAGATCTAGATCTTTTAAGGATTCATTTAATTTTTCTTTATAATAATCCTTCATCTTTGAAGAATATTTTTTTATTTCAGAGGTTATTACTTCAATTTTATCTATATATGTTGTTAAAACTTTCTTTATTTTTTCTCCTTCAGACTTTTGAACTTCAAGAGTTTTTTCTATACTCTTTAAAACAGCTTTCTCAAGACCACTCCATATTATTTCCAGATCATTTTCTTCGATAGAATATCTCATTATTTCCTTGAATCTTATTAGAAGTTCTAAATTTGGCAAATCATTTAAATGAAGATAGCTGGCAAGATCATTTAATGCATCAAAATAAGATTTAGCAAGAGCCTTATCTATTTTTATTATATCTTTTGGTTGTAAAAGTCTGATATCTATATAAATATTTAATGACCCTCTTTTAAAATATTTTTTTAGCAAATCATTTATTTTTAACTCCAGTGAAGAGTATATCCATGGTAAATTAACCTTTATATTTAAATGTTTTCCATTTAAAGATTTAATTTCAACAGTATAACTATAATTACCTATATTTTCCTCTATTCTCCCATAACCTGTCATACTTCTCATATTTTCACCTCTTCTTATTATACTATTATACACCAAATTTATTAAAAAATCAAAATATTTTAGAAAATTTAATCTTAAATGTACTTCCTTTACCCATATTGCTTATAACTTCTATTTTTACATTAATTTTTTCGCTTATTCTCCTTGCAATAGATAACCCTAATCCAAACCCTTTTACTGCTCTGGATTTATCTGCTTTATAAAATCTTTCGAAAATTTTTGGTATTTCATCCTTTTCTATCCCAGGCCCATTATCAATCACTTCTATTGAATCTTCTGATATTTTGACAATAACCTCATTTTTATTATTTAATTTTGTATATTTTATTGCGTTTTCGAGAATAATCTTTAAGAGAATACCTAAGTATTCTTTGTTAGTCTTAATATTGATATCTTTTAGTTCAGCTTTTATATCAACATCTTCATTTTTATACATATTTATCACTTTTTCAACTATCTCTTTCAAATTTACGTATTCGAATTTTATTTCTTCTTCAACTTTTGTCAATAATAATAAGTTTTCAATCATCTCTTTAAGATAGTTGGATGATTCTTTTATATTTTCTATAGATTCCAATAATACTTTTTCATCTTGTTTCCCCCATCTTTCAATTAACTTTATATATCCTATTATGGAAGTAAGAGGTGTTCTTAATTCATGTGAAACATCAGAAACAAATTGTTTCTGAAGTTCATACCCTTTATTTATCTTTTCTAACATCTCATTTATATTTTCTGTTAATTTATGAAATTCTATGAATTTTTGTTCTGGAATCCTCTTATCAAGTGTTTCAACATTAATTTCTGCTATTTCCTCAGATATTTTCAACAAAGGTTTTAACGATTTTTTTGCAAAATAATATGATATGATGAAAGAAATTAATATACTAATAAGACTCAAACCAAGAGCTAATGAATTAAATGTGTTTATAACCGCAGTATATTCTAAAGACGGACCACCCATAATCAATTCAGAATCGTTAAATATCTTAGTTCTAATAAATATATAATATATTCCGTCTTTTTCGTATGTTGCATAATTTTTCTTTAAATTATAGATTTTTTCATCCACAATATTATACGGATCATTTAATATTATTCCATCAAGTATAACTACTTTATTTGAAATAATGCTTCTTTTTAATTTTTCAGTATCTTTTAGCATATTCCCCATCATATTTCCCATAGCCCGCCCCATAATACGGGTAGGTTCCGAAATTTTTTCAACTTGCTGTTTCAAGATTATTGCATAAGACTTTATAGACATTTTTTCAACAAAATATCTCATTGAAAATATGACTGTTAATAAAATTATTATTATAACCGTTGTATATATTACAGTTAAATTTACAACAACACTTTTTTTACTCTTCTTTGAAAACGTATCCAACACCTCTCACAGTCTTTATTTTTTTCCCTTCATTTCCAAGTTTTTTTCTTAAATAATTAATATATACCTCTACCAGATTTATATTTTCTGGATCGTCATATCCCCAGATTTCTTCAAGTAATTTTTCTTTTGATATTACACTATTTCTGTTTACAAGCAAATATCTTAACAAATTAAATTCTGTTAATGTAAGATTAATCTCTTTTCCTTTTACTTTAACTTCCATTTTTTCTGAATCCAGCTCTATATTTGATACGCTTAACACCTCATGTTTCCCAAGCCTTCTTAGTAGAGCTTCTATTCTTGCCAATAACTCTTCTATTTCAAAAGGCTTCACAACATAATCATCTGCTCCAGTTTTTAAACCCTCTATTCTTGATTTTAAATCCCCTTTTGCTGTAAGCATTATTATTCCAACATTGTGGTCATAATTTCTTATAGAATCTGCAATTTCCATACCATCCATCCCGGGTAACATCAAATCCAGAATGATTATATCAGGTTTAAATTGCTCATATTTTTCCAATCCTTCATTACCATCATTAGCAACATCAACCTTGAACCCCTCATGTTTGAGTTCTAATTCCAAAAGTCTAGAAATACTTTTATCATCTTCTATTATTAATATTTTAAACATACTTACCCCTTCTTAATATGTAAAACCTATATATATTTCTTTTAACGTTGTTTCTAATATCATATATCCTCCAAGTCCCTCTACAAAGAATTTTATTCCATATTTCGTGGAAAAATCCAAGTCTGATGAAATTGGTTGTTCTATAATTATTGAGGCTTCTCTTTTTCCAAATGTTGCCATTACAGAAAATTTTGTCTTATAATCAATAGTATCAACAATAGTGCTAAAATCAAAAGTTCCCTTTAAATCATATAAATAATACTTTATAAATGGAAAATAAAATCCTGAATCAAACCCATATTTTAAACTTGAAAAATCTTCAAAGGATAATATCGCATCAAATCGTCCTGTTATATCTTTTAATGTTGGAATTACTATATCCAAGGAAAAAACAGGCTTTGCTGCATTCACCACATTTAACATTAAAATTACAATTGCAAAAATTAAAAATACCTTTTTCATCTTTTTACCCCCTTTATGCTATAATATTATTTGTTATACAACAAAATTATAATTTATTTACTTTACAAAACAATTAATGTCCGCTCTTAAAGATATATGGATATAATTATATTATATATTATTATACTTAAAAATTTCTTAGGAACTGAGGTGATACAATGGAATTTAGAGGAACCACAATAGTTGGAATAAGAAAAAACGGAAAAACTGTAATAGCAGGTGATGGGCAAATAACTCTTGGAAATACTGTTTTTAAAGGTACAGCACGAAAAGTCAGACGCCTTGGTGAAGGAAAAGTTATAGCGGGGTTTGCAGGTTCTGTTGCTGATGCCCTAGCCCTTTTCGAGCGATTTGAAATAAAATATAGAGCAAATGCTGGAAACTTATTAAAAGCTGCTGTAGAACTATCAAAAGATTGGAGAACAGATAAAGTTTTAAGAAAATTAGAAGCTATGTTATTAGTTGGTGATAAAGATTACTTGCTACTCATTTCCGGTAATGGCGAGGTAATTGAACCAGAAGAAAATGTGATGGCTATTGGTTCTGGAGGGCCATATGCTCTTGCAGCAGCAAAAGCTTTGTTAAAAAACACAGACTTAGATGCAAAAGAAATCGCTGAAAAATCATTAAAAATAGCCGGAGAAATTTGTATTTATACAAATCAAAATATTACCGTGGAGGTTATTGAATGAAAGAAAAAGTTTGGGTAATTGACAATGAAATATTAAATGATATAAACTTTTATAATGGATTTACAATTGTTGAGCAAAATATTTTAGAAAAAATATTTAATAATGCATATTTTATTGATAGAGAAATTGCCGAAAAAGATGAATCAACAAAACAAATAATTCCTTATGTCGTTATCAAGAACAAAAAAAATAAAATATTAGTAGTTCAAAGGACTAAAAAGCAAACAGAAAAAAGATTACATAATTTATATAGTGTTGGAATTGGCGGCCACATTAATCCAATAGATAAAAATAAAAATTCAGAATTAACATTTTATAACGGATTAAACAGAGAATTAAATGAAGAATTATATATTGATGAATTAAAATCATTAGAATACGTCGGTCTTATTTTAGATGATTCTACAGAAGTTTCAAGGGTTCATCTTGGTGTTTTATTTATTGCATATGTTACAAATGTTAATATTAAAGAAAAAGAAAACTTTAAAGAACTTTGGCTAAACGAAACAGAGTTTAAAGATTTCAATGGAGAATTTGAGGGTTGGTCTAAAATAGCATTAAGAGCCTTAGAGGTGATTTAATGCTTTTAAAAGCTTATGCGAAGGTTAATCTCTTTTTGGATGTTATAGAAAAACGAGTCGATAACTATCATAATATTCTAACGATTTTCCAAAGTATTCCTTTATATGATGAAATAGATATTGAATTTGCTGAAAAAGAAATGTTTACGTCGTCTCCTGAATTGAATTTCCCTTGGAATAATAACTTGATAAAAAAAGCTATAGATACATTTAAGAACTTAACGGAATATAGGTTTAATTTGAAAATACATTTAAGCAAAAAATTGCCAGAAGGTGGAGGCATTGGCGGCGGAAGCGCTGATGCTGCCGCTGTTTTAAGATTTTTAAAAGATGAATATAATATCTCTGATAATGATATTATTGAAATTGGTGCAAAGGTTGGAGGAGACGTTCCATTTTTAATTTTTGGTGGTACTGCTATTGCTGAAGGGATTGGTGACAAATTAACTTTCTTAGAACCTCTAAAATTAAATTTTGAATTTAATTTTCCTGGTATTCATATATCCACACCAGAAATGTATAATGAAATAGATAAAAGTTGGAGTAAATTAACAAGATTCGGCGATCCAATGAAGTTATATGAAGGATTAAAAGAAAGAGATTATATAAAAGTAAAAGAAAATACATTTAATATCTTTGAGCAGGTGGTTTTTCCAAAATATCCAAAATTAAAAAGAATTAAAGAAAATATGGATAAAAATTCTATTATTTCTTTAATGAGTGGGTCTGGTAGCACTATATTTTCAATACAATATATATAAAAATAGTTTTTCCACGAAAAGTGTGGGTAATTAAGAAAAAAATAAATTACCATATTGAGCATTATATGATCGAAAAGATATAACTGCACACAATCTTAAATTAACAAAATCCCCGTTTTCGGGGATTTTGCTTTTTATTTTGTTCAATTCCAAATTCTCATTTTTTATTTTAAATTGAATCTTTCATATATTGCATCAATATTTCTTAAATAATAATCAGGAGTAAATATTTCATCAAATTCTTCGGACTTAAATAACTCTTTTATTCTACTATTTTCCCATAATATTTTTTTAAAGTCTTTTCTTTCTTCCCATGCTTTTAATGCATATTTTTGAACAAATTTATAGCTTTCTTCACGACTTAGGCCTTTATCTATTAATGATAGCAATACTCTCTGAGAATATACAAGATTATATGACTTTTCAAATGTTTCCTTTATTCTATCTTCATTCACAATTAGATTATCTATAAGATATTGAACTTTTTTGACCATATAAAATGCTATTAATGTTGCATCTGGTAAAAATACCCTTTCCACAGAAGAATGAGATATATCTCTTTCATGCCATAGAGCTATATTTTCATAACCGGAAACAGTGTAGCTTCGCAACATTCTCGCCATTCCAGTTAACCTTTCGCATAATATAGGGTTCTTTTTATGCGGCATTGCGGAAGATCCTCTTTGACCTTTTTTAAATGGTTCCTGAGCTTCTAATACTTCTGTTTTTTGTAAATGTCTAATTTCAACAGCTATTCTTTCAATTCCAGCACCAATTAACGCTAATGAAGATAAAAATTCTGCATGTCTATCCCTTGGAACAACCTGCGTTGCTACTGTTTCTGGTTTTAATCCTAATTTGTTCAATGCTATTTTTTCTATTTCCGGATCTATATTTGCATAATTTCCTACTGCCCCACTTAATTTTCCATAAGATATATTTTCAATAGATATTTCAAATCGTTTTATATTTCTCTCCAATTCAGCAAGATATGATAACATTTTTAAACCAAATGATGTCGGTTCAGCATGAACGCCATGAGATCTTCCAACTGTGGATAAATATTTATATTTTATAGCTTTTTCTTTTAGAATCTGGGATAATTTTTTCATCTCTTCTAATATTATTTCTCCTGCTCTTTTTAAACCTAAAGACCATGCTGTATCTACTATATCAGAAGATGTTAATCCCTTGTGGAAATATCTTGCCTCATCCCCCATATTATCTGTAATTGATTTAATAAACGCAATTACATCATGATCTACTATACTTTCAATTTTTAAAATTTTTTCTACGTCAATTTTAGCCTGATTCCTGATCTTTTTAGCCGTACCTTTTGGTGCTATATTTTTTTCTTCAAATGCATCTATTACTGATAACTCAATCTCCAACCATCTTTTATATTTTTCTTCCTCTGACCATATTTCTTTTACAGGTGAAAGCGCATATCGATCAATCATTTTTTACCTCCAGAAATTTATTTTTTTAAATTAAAAATATATTATTCTTTTTTAAATCTTTCAAATAACATATTTCCATATGTCCTGGCATGATTAATACTGTCTCCTCTTTCGATTTTATATATTCATCAAATTTTTTTAATGATTCAAACATAACCTTTTCATCTCCATAAGGCAAATCTGTTCTGCCAACAGAGTCACAAAATATAAAATCACCTGTAAAAATAAAATCACCAAAATCATAAATCATAGAACCCGGTGTATGGCCTGAATAATAAGATGCCATAAATTTTAAACCACCAAAATCATAATAACCTTCGTAAATTTCTGTGTAATTTATATTGGTTTCAAACTCTTCACCAAACATATAACTCAAATTTCTGGATTTATCTTTTAACCCTATTATTTCCTTATGAGGAATCATTATATGAAATTTATCAAATTCATTTAGCCCAGCTATATGATCGTAATGCGTATGAGTAACTAAAACTCCTTTATATTTGAAATTTTCTACTCCAAAATAATTAAAAATATGTTGATTTCCACAACCAGGATCCACTATAATTATAGTTTTATTTGATTTAATCACATATGTATTTACTCCAAAAGGTGGCATTATAAATAAATAAACTTCTACATTTTTTTTTCTATAAAAAGGCACTATTTCCATATTTTTTCTCCTTACCTTTTATTTTTCAACCTTTTTAAAATTTCTTTCTTTTTTTCTTTCATATCTTCCATTTTTTTTCTCGCATCCGTTATAATATCTTTAATATCCTGACCAGTATATTCCAATAATCCATAACTCATTGATATCTTATAATCCTTATCTGTAGTTATGTTAAATTTCTTTACATATTCCACTAATCTTTTTAATATTTTCTGAGATATTTCTATATTAACAAATCTCAACAAAATTAAAAATTCATCATCACTAAGCCTAAATATAAAATCCCTGTCTCTGATAGTCTTCTTTACTATTTCTACAAAATCTTTTATCAAATCATCTGATATATTTTCACCAAATGCTTTTTTCACATTTTTTAAATTATCTAAATTTATATAAATTACACAAAAACTCTCATTATTGCTTATTACCCTTTGAAAAACCTTTTCCGCTCCTTTTTTGTTAAATAATTTTGTTAATTCATCTTTTAATGCTATATCATATAACATATTCTTTTCTTTTTCAATGTTTTCAAGTTTTTTCTTTAAATTTAGCAATTCTTCTTCCTCTTCATTAGCTTTTTTCACCAGCTCTGAAAGTAAATGAGAATAATACTTTATCAATGTATCTATTTCAAAAATAGCTGTTTCTATTTCATCAATTTTTCCATTTTCAATATTACGAATCAATTGTTGTAAAGGTTTTTCCACCTTTCTGGCATTATAATACAGATATATCGTAAAAACAAATAAAAATATCGCCGTTACCAACAAAGATATAAAAATAATATAATTTTTTGTTTTTATCAACTCGGAAAAATCAATCTCTATTTTTGTCAAAGCAGTTAATGTATAATCCTCATCAGGTCTCCACTTTAAATAAACGAACGTTTTTTCTCCATTAACCTTTTCTCTTATAATATAATCTGAACTATTATTAAAATAATCAATATCATCAAATATTAATTTTTCCTTATCATCTAAAAAAGGAGATTCAAATGAAAACGGAATATATGAAATGTTATAAACATATATTCCTTCAATAAAATTAAATTTAACAGAAGATATTTCTTTAAAGAAATTAGGAACAGCTCTATCATTTAATAATATACCCACTTCAAAAATTTCTCCATCGTTTAAAATTTTATACCCATATATACGTGGTAAATTTGTTTTCAATTCAAATGATATCTTTTCTATATATTCTCCATTTTCCTTTAATTTTGTATTTAATTTTTTCCAAAAAGTTGGTACTCTTTTGGATATATTTAATCCTAAATCTTTTTGATAATCCGTCTCTGTAATCACACCATCCTTATTTATTATATAATAATTTATATCTTTAATAAACTGTTTATCTTTAATATACGAACTCTTTAACTTGTTATATTTTTCTGAAAAATTTTTATTAAAGTACATCACATATACTTCATCAAGAAAATTTTTAACAATATTTTCATATTCAACACTATAATAATCCAGATACTTCAAATTACTATTAAAGTATCTATTTACAGATATTACAGATTGTTTTATTGTCGAGTTGTACATTTTTTTAAAAAAAATGTTTATTGAAAACATAATGATTATAATCATTATTAAAGATAGTAATAATACAATAATAAATGAATGATTAAACAATAAAGTTCTTATACTTTTTTTGTTCAAAATTCCACCTCCATCCCCTTTTTATTATACAACATTTTTTTCAAAAAAAAAAGATTAATAGAAAGAAAAGTTATAAAAGTTATTACGTCCCCGAAATCCTATTTTGACCTAATTTTAACAGTATTAAGATATATTCCTTGTATAATATGAAATAGAAATAATTTTAATTGAAATAATTTTAATTGAAATAATTTTAAAAAAGGAGTGTTAAGAATGCAAAAGGAAATTATATCGGAAGAAAAAAATGTAAAAAGATATTTGGTAAAATTTGATAAAAAGGATATTGACAACGCTGAAAACCAGATAGTTAGAGAATTAAATCAAAGATACACATTTCATGGATTTAGAAAAGGTAAAGTCCCAAAAAAGGTTATGAAAATAAAATTTGGTGAAGATTTCGTAGAAATGGTTAGAGAAATATTAATAGAAAAGGTTGAAGATTCGTTTAAAGATGAAAAGGTTTTATTTGGTCCATATATTGAATCGTTTGCATTGGATAATGATTCAGCAGAAGTTGAAGTATTAATGCACGAACACCCGGAAGTTGTTTCTACAAAATTCGAAGAAATAAAAGTTGAAGTTCCAACGGAAAAAGAAGTTGTTGAAAAATTTGTAGAAGATAGAATAAAAGATTTACTTGAAGAAAATCCTATTTTAGAAGAAAAAGATGAACCAGCAGAAATTGGAGATCTTGTTAAAGTAAAATATACAGTTTTAAACGCAGAAGGTAAAGAATTGTTTAAAGATAAAGAAAGCGAATATGTGTTATACGAAGAAGATAAAAGACCTATGGTTACAGATTTAATTGGAAAGAAAAAGGGAGATTATGTTGAAATCAACAGAGAATTTGAAGACAAAAAATATTTATATCAAATAAACGTTGAAGGAGTATATAAAAGAATTGTTCCTGAGTTAACTGATGATATTGCTAAAACATTAGATGCTGAAATAAATTCTGTACTTGAATTAAAAGAAAAATTAGCTAAGGAAGGAGCAGATTCATTTAAAGTATGGAAAGATGATTATATAAAGAATTACATCTTGGCTGAATTACACAAATACGTTGAAGTTGATGTATCAGACGAAACAATTGATGATTTTGTTGAAAAAACATTAGAAAGAGTTAAACAAAATGGAAAATACGAAGAAGAATTAGAAAAACACGGTGGAGAAGAGGCATACATAAACGAATTAAAAGAACAAGCTTTAAAATCCATAAAAGAAATGACAATAATAAATAAAATCGCAGAAGAAAATAATATAAAAGTAGAAGAGAAGGAATTAAATGAAGCAATACACTCATTCGCACACATGTATAGGCTTCCACATGATAAAGCCAAAGAAATTATATATTCAAATGCAGAAATCTTAGGAAACTTAATGTGGGATATTTTAAGTAAAAAAGTTGCCGAACATATCACAGAAAAAGTTGAAATAGTTGAAGTTGAAAATTTTGAAGAAAAGCAAAAAAATGAAGAAGAGGAAAAAGAAGAAAATTAATTTCAATTAATAAAACAGGGATATAATCCCTGTTTTATTATCATTAGAAGAAATATTAGAGGTGATTTAATATGAATATTATAAATATAATTTCAAAAGACTTAAACGTTAAAGATTGGCAGGTAAAAAATACAATTGAACTATTGAATAATGGTAATACTATACCTTTCATAAGCAGATATAGAAAAGAGGCTACAGGAAATCTTACTGAAGAAGAAGTTAGAAAAATTTCTGAGTTATATCAATATCAAACAGAATTAGAAAAACGAAAAGAAAGTATTATCAAATCAATAGAAGAACAAGGGAAATTAACTGAAGAGTTAAAAAACAAAATTCTGAATGCTACAAAATTAAGCGAGGTAGAAGATCTTTATTTACCTTATAAAAAAAGAAAAAAAACAAAAGCAGATATAGCTATTGAAAATGGCTTGGAACCTTTGGTTCAAAAAATTTTTTTACAAAAAATAACAAATATAGAAAAAGAGGCCAATGCATTTATTAATGATAAGGTTAAAACACTTGATGAAGTTTTAGAAGGGGTAAAGTATATAATAGGACAATACTTTGCACATAATGAAAAAATAAGAAAAATCCTAAGAAATGATTTACTGAAATATGGAAAAATAGAAAGTTATAAAAAAAAGAAATTCTTAGAAGAAAAAACAAAATATGATATGTATCATGAATTTTCGCAGGAAATACATAAAATACCAAATTATAGAGTGTTATCAATTAACAGAGGAGAGAAAGAAGGGGTTTTAACTGTAAAATTATCTCTTGATGAAAAGTATATAAATAAATTATATAAAGAGTATTTAACAAAATTTGAAGAAAATAACAAAATAATAAAAGAAGGGTTAGATTATGGATTTAAAAATATGTTGTTTCCATCTATTTCAAATGAAGTTAGAAATATTCTAACTCAGCGTGCAGAAGAAAAATCTATTGAATTATTTTCTAAAAATTTAAAGGAATTATTGCTTACTCCTCCATTGAAGAATAAACGAGTATTAGCAATTGATCCTGGATATAGAACTGGGTGTAAGGTTGTAGCTCTTGATGAATCTGGAAAATTTTTAGAAAATAACACTATATATCCAGTTCCTCCAAAGAATGATTTTGAAAATGCCGAAAAAATTGTTTTAGAATTAATTAAAAAGTACAATTTAAATCTTATTGTTATTGGCAATGGCACTGCTTCAAGGGAAACACAAAAGTTTATAGTTGATACTGTTAAAAAACATAATTTAAATTTAAAATACATATTTGCAGATGAATCAGGTGCTTCAGTATACTCAGCTTCAAAATTAGCAGTAAAAGAATTCCCAGATTTAGATGTTACTGTAAGAGGTGCTATTAGTATTGGCAGAAGAATACAAGATCCTTTAGCAGAATTTGTAAAAATAGACCCAAAATCTTTAGGAGTAGGTCAATATCAACATGATATGAATCAAAAATTATTAAAAGAAAAGCTTGAAAATACTGTTGAACATGTTGTAAATCTCGTTGGAATTAATTTAAACACAGCATCTTCTGCTCTATTACAATATATTTCTGGTATTACTCCAAAACTGGCAGAAAATATTGTAAAATTTCGTGAGGAAAATGGACCATTTAAAGAAAGAAAAGATTTATTAAAAGTAAAGGGTTTTGGCCCAAAATCTTTTGAACAGGCTGCAGGTTTTTTAAGAATATTTGATGGAAATAACCCTTTAGAAATCACCGGAATTCATCCAGAAAGTTATAAGAAAACTGAAGAATTATTAGATTTTTTAGGTTTTAAAAAAGAAGATATTTTAGATAATGAAAAATTAAATTTAATAAGAGAAAAGTTGAATAATATAAATATTCAAGAATTATCTGAAAAATTAGGAATAGGTGAATATACATTAAAGGATATAATTTCTGAATTACAAAAACCTGGTAGAGATTTAAGAGATGAATTGCCTCAACCACTATTGTATGAAGATGTTTTAACATTGGAAGATTTAAAAATCGGAATGATTTTACAAGGAAGAGTTACAAATATAACAGATTTTGGAGCTTTTGTTGATCTTGGTATTAAAGAAAATGGATTAATACATAAATCTAATATTTCAGAAAAGTTTATAAGGCATCCTTCTGAAGTTTTAGGTATAAATCAAATAGTAACTGTGGAAATTTTAGATATAGATAAAGATTTAAAGAGGATTAATTTAAAATTGAGGTCGTAAAAAAAACACCGGGGATTTTATTTTGTCCCGGTGTTTTTTATCCTTTTCATTTGATACATTAGGTCATCTACTTTTTTCATATTTTCCTTTAATGAGAGATTTATATCAATTTCAGTTAAACCAAAGGATATATCTATTGGAAATTCCGTTCTCTTTAGCTTTCGTTTAATCCTTTTCATAACTTTTTCTGAATTTTCAAATGTTGTATTCGGAAAAACTATAACAAATTCGTCCCCACCATATCTCGCAAAAACATCTGATTCTCTAATATTAGAAAATACCGTCTCAGAAAATACAGTTAAGCACATATCCCCATAATCATGTCCATATTTATCATTTATTTTTTTAAAATTATCTATATCTATAAAACTCAAAATCACTCTCTCATTGTATCGTTTGCTTTTATTATATATTTTCTTCAAATATTCTTCTAAAAAGGATCTATTATATGCTCTTGTTAGATGATCTCGAATCGACATTTCATAATATTTTGTTTTTTCATTATGTAATTCTTTATATAATTTATTAAATCTTATTACAGATTGAATTGTATATGTAACCTCATCTAAAAATTTAAAATCAAAACTATTAAACTTATATTCTTCAGGTCTTTCATACAAAATTGCTCCATATGCTTCTCCATTTTCATTTCTTAACGGAACACCATAAACGCTATAAGGCTTAGGCTTTGGACCTATATGAAAAATTTTATACCCATATGGCAGTTTAAAATTCAAAGAATTTGGTATATATATTCTTTTATTGTAATTAATAATATATGATGTTAAAGATTTATCGGCTATTGAATATTTTTTCCCAGTTAGATTAATTCCATTTATTATCCCAAATTCAATATATATTTTATCTCCCTTCAATATTGAAATCGCTAACTCATTGACTATATTATATTCTTTTAAAATAAGGTGAATATTTTCATATATTATTTTACTGTTGAAATCTTCTTTTGATAGTTCTCTAAAACTCAATTCACCTATTTTTTTTGATATTTCAAGATATTTATAATCAAGTAGTTTTATTTCATTGGTTACATCTAAAACTGTAATTATATAATATTTTTCATTATCTATAATTACTCCCTTAAATTTAAATTCAAGAAATTTACTATTAAATTCTTCAACATGCGTAAATGTCATGTCTGTTTTCGAGAAACGAAATATAGTTATAGAATCGAATAAATCTTTTAATTTTCTCAAATGGGTATTTTTTTCCAGATATTTCTCGTAATTGAAATATATATCTACAGGAGATGTTTTTTCCATATCCGTATCAAATAATCTGGCAAGTATTTTA
Source organism: Marinitoga sp. 1197 (assembly GCF_001021165.1). NCBI lineage: Bacteria > Thermotogati > Thermotogota > Thermotogae > Petrotogales > Petrotogaceae > Marinitoga > Marinitoga sp. 1197. The sequence goes on along the minus strand of NZ_AZAY01000008.1, from coordinate 40,215 downwards.
TATGATTTATTAATATATTTTACTTTTTTATCTTTTACTATTAATATCCCCATATTATTATCTTCAAAGTATTTTTCAAACAGGAAATTTTTCATCTTTTCATTCATCATTAATATCCCCCTGAATATTATAAACACGCGTAAATTCACCAATATTAAATCACTTTTATGTAAAAATAAAAAACGAAAAGATTAATTTTTTGTGAATTTTGCCATAATCATTGCTTTAGTATATTTATAATTTTTGATTAAAATATAAACAATTTTATCCTCCCTAACAGAAATCTTAGAAAAGATGCGGCATATGCCGCATCTTTTCTATAAACTATTTATAACTTTTTTTGATATTTCATTATGTCTTTCTATTAATTTCGGCAATTCTTCATCTAAAATTTTTCCATCTTTTATTCTTATTTCTCCATTTATAACATTTAAATCAACCTGTTTTCCGTCACACATTAAAACAGCTCCCAACGGATCATCAAGGCCACCTGCAAATTCTAATCTATTTAAATTGAATCCTATAAAATCCGCCGCTTTACCAATTTCTAGACTTCCTATATAATCATCCATCCTTAACACTCTTGCTCCACCAACAGTTCCTAACCTCAATGCTTCTCTCACTGTTAATGCATCTGCACCATATTTTACCCTTTGTAATAACAAAGCATTCCTAATTTCTGCAATCATATTATTTGTATCATTACTTGCACTTCCATCTACTGCTATTCCTATTCGCATTTTATCTTTCATTTTCGTTACTGGAGCAATTCCAGAACCAAGCCTCATATTTGAAGATGGACAATGTGCCATGCCAACATCATTTTGTGATAACTTTTCTATATCTGATTCATTTAACCATACAAGATGAGCAAACCATGCACGAGGATTTAACCAACCTAATTCTTCCATATAATCTACTGGTCTCTTTCCAAACCTTTCTATACAATACTCTTCTTCATCAAGTGTTTCTGCAACATGCGTATGCATTAATACATCATATTCTTCTGCAATTTTTACAGTTTCTTTCATAAGATCTGCTGTAACAGAAAAAGGGGAACATGGTGCTAATGCTATTCTCAACATAGAATATTTTTCTGGATTATGATATTTTTCAATTACTCTTATACTCTCTTTTATTATTTCCTTTTCTGTTTGCACAACACTATCAGGTGGTAAACCTCCATCTTTTTTGCTCATTGACATACTTCCACGAGTTGGGTGAAAACGAATTCCTGTTCTTATTGCTCCTTCTATTTCTGCATCTATTGCCTCATTTAAACCATATGGATATAAGTATAAATGGTCCGTAGTAGTTGTAACTCCCGTCTTCATCATTTCATAATTTGCTATAATTGAACTTATATAAAAACCTTCTCTATCTATATTTTTCCATCGTTCATATAAGAATACAAGCCAATCAAATAATTTTGCATTTTGAGCTCCTTTAACATTTCTTGTTAAAGACTGATATAAATGGTGATGAGTATTTACAAATCCTGGCATTATAAGCATATCTTTACAATTTATAATTTCATCTGCTGTCATATCAGGATTACCAGTTCCTATATCCTTTATAACGTTATCTTCAATATAAATGTATGCATTTTTCAATTCTGTATTTTCATTATCGAATGTTGCAAGATATGATATATTTTTAAATAATTTCCTCATTTTTCAAGCCACACCTTCCTTAAAGTCGCTTTATGTTCCTCTCTATATTGTTCCAGTAATTTGTTAATTTCATGAACCTTTTTTTGATGTTCTTCCCAGTATTTTTGTTCTTTCTGTGCATCTAATTCTTCTATTGTTTTTCCCTGTTGTTCAATCCATGTATAATATTTCAAATTATGCCATCTTTCTCTATTATATTTATCCCCTTCAAATATCCCGGACGTTTCCTGATATAAGAATATTCTTTCAACCCTTGATTTTGCTTCTGCTCTGTCTAATTTACCATACGTTTCTGTCATTTGTTCCATTACAGAATGGTATCTGGCAATATTATCAGTAGCAACAACAAATATATTGTCATCGGATTTTAGATTATAAAATTTAGCCATTTTTATAGCACCAATAACATTTGCAATACCTGAAATACCAAACTTATCTGAAATATATTCCACCATTTCTGGATCCACAAATTCTTTTAAGAATTTTTTCCCTTCTTCATCTGTTAATACCTGTAACATCTTTTTGCTATCAACGTCATCTACTAAAACAACAGCATCGTTATTCATAACATTGTGTATCCATGTAACGTGTTTATCTCCAATTCCCTGAATATCATGTCCTCCATACCCATTTAAAGCAATTGTTGGACATTGGACCGGTTCCATGGCCACTATTTTAACTTCTGGAAATTCCTGTTTTACTCTATCTCCACTGGCAATTGTTCCTGCAGAACCAACCCCTAAAACAATCGCCGCAATTCTTTCATTTCCTATATGATACCTTTTCACTGTTTCAATCATAGTATTTCCAGTAACATAATAGTGGAATCTATAATTCGCAAATTCTTCAAATTGGTTTAATACTCTTATATGTTCAGGATCATTTTGTTTCAGTTCTTTTGTTTTATCATAAATTTCTTTAACATTTGATTCGCATCCAGGAGTTGCTATAACATCAGAACCATATTTTCGAATTATGTCAAATCTTTCTTGACTCATTTCTTCCGGTAAAATTACTAAGGAATCATAATTCATTCTTGAACTAACAAAAGCTCCACCTATACCGTAATTTCCCGTTGAAGGCCATACCAATTTATGAATAGAGGCATCTACTTCATGGGTTATTGTTTTTTCCATTAATACAGAATATGTTGCTCCAACTTTATGACTTCCAGATGGGAAATCCTTAGCATATAAAACTATAATATTTGCATCAACACCTGTTAATTCTTTTGGCATAACAAAATACCTTATTTCATTATTTTCATCCTTCCAGGATATATTAAATAAATTAATTGGATGAAGCGGATCCTTTTCCTTCATTTCTATAGCTCTTTTTCTGATTTCTGGATCAATTTTTTCAGGATGTAACATTTCTTCGTATGTTGGACCTACGATCGGCACTCTTTTCATTCTATAACTACCCCCTTGTTCTGTCTTTTAATATTATTTTTCATTTATCAAGGATATTACATTTTCCATAGTTATTGGTATTCTTGAAATTCTTTTTTTTATGGCATTTGAAACTGCATTTGCTATTGATGGTGGAGCACTCATCAATGAGGGTTCTCCAATTCCTTTTGCTCCAAATGGCCCATATGGAAACTCTTCTTCCACTATATTAGGTATAATCTCTGGAATATCTTTTATAGTGGGAATAACGTAATTATTAAAATTTGATGTAATAATTTTTCCGTTAACCTGTTTTATTTCTTCCATTATTGCATGTCCCATACCCTGAACAGCACCACCTTGAATCTGCCCTATTACTCCATCGTAATTTATTGCTTTACCAATATCATGAGATATCCACATTTTTATAACTTCAACCTTTCCAGTTAACATATCCACTTCTACCAATGAAAGTTGTGTGGAATATGTATAAGTTATATATGCTTCCCCTACACCATTTTCCATATCAAAATTTAATTTCGGAGATTTAAACCAACCTGATTCATTTAATTTTACATTTGCGTCATTTGCCATTTTTGCTATCTCTTCAAATGAATATTCTTTATCTTTTATTTTATATATTCCTAAATTTATTTTTATATCTTTTTCTTCAACATCAAATTTTTTACATAAAAATTCTATTATATTCCTTTTTATTTTTTCAGCCGCATCTTTTGCTGCATTTCCACTAAATACCGTTGTTCTTGAAGCCACTGTAGGACCACTATCCTGTACTATAAACGTGTCTGTTTGCAATACATTTATTTTTTCAAGTTTTTGCCCTAAAACCTCCGAAACAATCATTGAAATTGCCGTTTTGGCTCCTTGACCAATTTCTGTACCACCAAACATTATGTTTATAGTTCCATCAGGAAAAACATGAACTTCTGAATTTGAAGCATCAAGATGCTGTCCTCCAGCTCCTAAACTTACGCCATATATAATATGAGACCAACCCAACCCACGCTTTTTCAATTTATTACTTTTATTAAATTCTTTTATTTCTTTTTTTAAATTATCATAATTAGACAACCTTTTAATATTCTCAAGGGTTTTTTTCGCTCCTACAGAATATTCCAATTTGTGACCGGTAGATGTTTCATCACCTACTTCAAGAGCATTTTTATATCGTATATCCCATGGATCCATATTTAATTTTTCTGCAGCCTCATCCATTATAGATTCAATAGCAAATAGCACCTGAGGAGAACCAAATCCTCTAAAAGCCCCACATGGAACTTTATTTGTATATACTCCATAAACATCCACATATACATTTGGAACTTTATATGCCCCCGCTGAATGAGTTAATGTCCTATACATAACTATAGGAGATAATGTAGAATAAGCTCCCATATCAAGGTATGTTTTGCTTTTTAGCCCTATTAATGTTCCATCTTTTTTAAAAGCTGCTTTATAGTATGATTTTGAAGGATGTCTTTTACTTGTTTCTTTTATATCGTGTTCTCTTTCATATATCAGTTTTACTGGTCTTCTTGTTAAATAAGAGAGCAAAGCTGCTTTTGATGCAATATATGAAGGAACATCTTCCTTTCCACCAAATCCCCCACCTGTTTCCATTTGAATAACATCCACTTTATTAAATGAAATATTTAATATTTCAGAAACATCTTCCTGAACATAAAACGGACATTGCATTGATGCATAGATCTTCATTACATCTCCATTATAATATGCTACAACTCCCTGTGTTTCCAGATACGCCTGCTCTTGGTAATCTGTTTCAAATTCTTTTTCTATTATTAAGTCAGCATTTCTAAAAATTTCATCAACATTTCCTCTTCTGATTTTTTTATGAAATGCTATATTTGTTTTTTCATTATTTACTTTTATTTCATCTTTAATGGCATCTTCAATCGTAAACACTCCGGGAAGTTCTTCAACTTCAAAATGTATTTTTTCAATAGCTTCTTCAACAGCTTCTTTTGTTTCTCCTGCTATTAATGCTATTGAATCATGTTCAAATCTGATTTTTTCACCAATTGGTATTAAAAATCTCATATCTTTTGTAATAACACCAAATTTATTTGTTCCAGGTACATCTTTATATGTCGCTATTTTAACAACTCCTGGAACCTTTTCAGCTTCAGTAATATCTATGCTTTTTAATATTCCATGTGGAATATTTGAATAAACCACACCAGCATACAGCATTCTATCAAAATATAAATCCGGTGTATACAATGATTCACCATACGCCTTTTCTTTTGCTTCTATTCTTTGTGCAATTTTTCCTACAATTTTCATTGTATCCCTCCAAAAAAAGATTTACATAATATAAATTCTACTTTAAATTTTACCTTATTTTATCCTTTTTTTAATAACTCGTTTTAAAAAGATTTATAACCTTTTTTGTTTATAAATCTTTTTAAATACGTCAAACCGCCTTTATTCAAGAACATACAACAGAACATTTGTTTTTTCATTATCTTCTTCTAAAAACCCCTTATTTAAAAATTTATTTTTAATATGCAGCTCTTCTGGAATCATAATATTAAGATATGATTTTTCTTTTTTTAAATATTGATATATTGAAAAATCCAATGCTGTTTCAATATCTCCCGAAATAAAAGATATTGATAATGTGTTATTTTTTTGCAGATATTCGCTTAAAATAACTAAGGTTTCAATTTCCCCTTCACTTTCTTTTATAAATATTTCTTTCCTATCAAAAATATATTTTAATAGTTCTACATCAAATTCTATAAATGTCCAGGCAAATGAAATATAATTAAAATATTTGTATTCAATAGAATTAAATATATAATTTTTTATTTTTTCAAAATCTTCAGCAATTTTAAAATTTTCATCTGATAATTCATTATATTTTTTCTCATTGAAATACAACCATTTATATTTTGAAAAAACAACAAATCCATAATTTTCCATTATATGTCTGCTTTCGACATTTTCAAAATAAGTTGAAAACATTATTTTTTTATACCCTTTTTCACCTGCTAATTTAAGAAAAAATTCTGTCAATTTTCTAGCATAACCTTTGTTTCTAAAATTTTTATGAACACGTAACCCTTCAAGCCAGAAGATACCCGGCTTTATTTCTTTCATCCTTCCACACCCGATTACTTTATTTTTTTCCTCAATCACATAAAAATTCCCATTTTTTTCTTTTACCCAGTCATCGAAAACTTCTGGTATATAATCATCATCCCAGGAATACCTTGTTACTTCAACTAAATCCTTTTTATCATTTTCTTTAGCCTTTCTAATATTCATATAATCCCCCCTAAAATTCGTTATTGTTTTTATTTATTTTTGATTATTGAAAAAAATTCTTATTTATGATAAAATATTTTTGATTTTCATCGAAATAAAAATAGAGCGAGGTGAATTATGGAAGCTAAAATTGGTTATCAGATATTTCCTGATAGATTTTACTCTTATTATAACAGAGGAAATACACCATGGGAAACTCCTATTATAAATGATGAAAAAGCAGGAAAAAGATTGTATGGTGGCGACTTAAAAGGCATTGAGAAAAAAATAGATTATTTTAAAGATCTGGGAATCGATTTTATATATCTCACGCCTATTTTTACAGCTAATAGTAACCACAGATATGATGCAATAGATTATTTTAAAATAGACCCAGTTTTGGGTGATGAAAATGATCTTAAAAATTTAATAAATTCTCTTCATAAAGAAAATATAGAGTTATATCTTGACATTGCTTTAAATCATATGAGCGACAAAAGTATCTGGTTTAAAAAAGCTCTAGAAGGAAAAAAGGAAAAGGATTATTTTAGAAAAGAAAATGGATATTATACTTTCTGGCGCGATCATTCATCACTGGTAGAATTAAATCTGGAAAATCCACAGTTACAAAAAATATTATGGCAGGATGAGAATTCTGTGATGAAAAAATGGATGAAATTAGGAGTTGATCATTGGCGCCTTGATTGTGCTTATGATCTTGGATTCAATATTTTAAAAGATATAGTAAAACATATAAAATTATCTGGTAATCACGAGATTATTGGCGAAGTATGGGCATATCCTAAAGATTGGATAGAGATAATGGATGGTATTATGAATTATTACTATACAGATATTATTATAAACTATTTAACAGGAAATTTAAGCGGAAAAACCTCATCTGAAATTTTAAATAAAGTTATAATGGATAGTGGTTTGAAAATCCTAAAATCATGGAATATGCTCTCTTCTCATGATTCAGCAAGAATTAAAAATATATTTGGAACCAATTGGGAAATGGCTGTAATTATGCAATTTACATTACCTGGTAGCCCTTTAATATATTACGGCGAAGAAATTGGGATGACTGGAGATAATGATCCATTTTGCCGTGGAGTTATGGAATGGGAAAAGGTTGATAATCAAAATGAAGTTCTAAAATTTTATAAAAAACTTATAAAGTTATTTAAAAATTCTGATGCTTTAAAAAAGGGAAATTATTATGAAGTTATTTCCAATGATAATGATATACTTGCTTATTATAGAAAATATAAAAATATAAAAGATTCCAAATTGATAATAATTAATCCAACGGATAAAGAAAAGGATATACATTTATATTTTAACGAATCCCTGCTACTGGATGCCATGCACATGAAAGACCATTTTAGTAGTAATAGATTATACATTGCTATGGGCAGTGTAAAAGGAAAAATACCCCCCAATTCTTATGGCATATACTATATGGAATTAAAAGAATACAGGACATATTCTGCTTATAAAAGATTATAATTTTCAAAATTTTTCGGTTAATAAAAACTCAAAACAAAAAGCGTCTACAATTTCGTAGACGCTTTTTGTTTGTAATTTATAATACTTAAATTTTGTACAAATAATTTTTCATGCAATGAATTTCTTCTTTGTGTTTCTTTTAATCTCTGAAATAAATTCTTTAAAAGGGCAAAAGATAAAATCGTAATCTAAGTTACAGAAAAATATATACAAATAGTATATAATATAATTAGATAAAAATTATCCGAATTAATTTGATATATTGATATAAAGGAGTGGAATTTATATGGAGAAATTTAATGTTGAAAAAGAAAAATGTATAGCTTGCAAGGCATGTGTGAGAACTGCTCCAGAAAATTTTAAAATAGAGAATGGGAAAGCTATAGTTTTTAAACAACCTGAAAATAAAACAGAATTAAGCAATAGTCAGAGAGCAATGAATATTTGTCCAACTAAAGCTATCTTTTCAAAAAAAAGTGAACCAATTACTGGAGATTCAAAAATCAGGGAAACATTAGAAAAATATCCACATTTAAAAAAGGTTTTATTAAAAATATCACCAAAATTTAAGACAATGCAAAATCCTGTAATGTGGAATACCATTGCAAAATATGCTACATTCAAAAATGCTGCTAAAATGGCAGGCGTTTCTTTATGCGAGATATTACATGCTATAAATAAAGAATTAGGATTAGAAAAAGAATTATATAAATTATTTCCCGAATGTATAAAAGACACGAAACCAGAATACAACAGCACCGAAATCGCATGGGAAGAACCTGAAACGATTATGAAAATTCAAAAATATGAGGTTGAAACTTTAACTTTAATCGTTAATCAAATAGAAAATTTAAAACCTGGAAAATCATTAGTTTTTGAGGGAGAAATAGACCCTGAACCAATAATAAAAGTAATAGAATCTCATAAATTCCTATATAATCTAAATAAAATTAATCCATATAAAACAAGAATTTCTGTCTATAATAAACCTTCAAAATTAAAAAACAATAAAGATTATGAAATTCTTGATGTAAGAAAGATGCAACAGGATCCATTTGATATAATTATAAAAAAAGCTTATTCATTAGATCCAGGTGAAGGTTTTATATTAGTTCAAACTTTTGTTCCAACCCCTTTAATAAATATGCTAGATGGAATGGGATTTGATGCTGAAGTTAAAGAAATTAATCCATATGAAGTAAAAGTATATTTTACACGCAGAATTGAAAATGATATTAATAATTATAATTATTCTGATAAGCCAACAATAACAATACAATCTGCAACTCCTGTAGGATATCCTATAATCATGAGATTATTACAATCAAAAAAATTAAAACAAGTTGTAAATATAAAAGAGTTAAAAATATGGGAAGAAACAGAAAAGCATCTTGGATGGATAATAAATAAAAAAGCAGATATAAGCTTTTCAGCATTAATAACTGCTTCGAAGTTGAAAGATATGGATGTGAAAATGCCTGTTGTTTTTGTTTGGGATAACTTTACGATATTAACAAGAGGTTATATAGCAAAATCTCTTGAGGATTTAAAAGGAAGAAAAATACATATACCACTTTTTGAAGATGCACCACCAGCTAAAATAACCAGATATTTAATAGAGGCAAAGGGTCTCAATATAAAAGATTTTGAATTTACTTATGGAAATCCATTTGGTAGACCTAAACAAATAATGATGGATTTTCTATCTGGTAAAGTAGATACAGTCTTATTAAGAGAACCAGAAGCAGGATTTGTGATAAAAGCATTAGAAGAAAGCAATATAACTTATTCAGAACTATCATATGGAAAAATATGGAATGAAATAAACGAAGGATTTGGATTATTACCAAATGCAGGGGTTGTATTTAAAGGAGAATTAGTTAGAGAATATCCAGAAATTGTAAAGATTGTCTTAGAAGAATTAAAAGCTGCAATAGAATGGGTAAATAGCAATAAGAAAGAAGCAGCAAAACTTTCATTTGATATGATGAGGGCACCAATAAAAAACGTGGAGAAATTTATTGAAAGAGTAACATTTAAATATATATCTGGAAAAGAACTTGAAGATAAAGTGTATAATTTTTATGACATATTAATAAAAAACAATATTATTAGCGCTACTTTAGATGAGAAATTAATGGAAATATTTAAAATATAATAAAAGCCTTCCGAATGGAGGGCTTTTGTTTTAAATCAAATATCAATTTCAATTCCAATAGGGCAGTGGTCTGATCCCATTACATCTGAAAGAATAAAAGCATCTTTAATTTTATTTTCCAAAGGAGTACTTATAAAGAAATAATCTATTCTCCATCCAACATTCCTTTCTCTTGCTCTAGTTTTATAATCCCACCATGTATAATTATTTGGCTCTTGATTAAACATTCTAAATGTATCTATAAAACCACTATTTAAAAGTTTATCAATCCATTCTCTTTCTATAAGCAAAAATCCAGATACATTTTCATTTTCCTTTGGCCTTGCAAGATCTATTTCTTTATGTGCAGTATTTACATCACCACAAATAATAATATTAGGTTGTTTCTTTTTATAATCTTCTAAAAATTCCAATAAATAATAGTAAAAATCCATTTTATATTCCAATCTTTCCTGTCTTGCTTTACCGTTAGGAAAATATATATTAAAAAGCGAAAAGTTTTCATATTCAGTAATTAATGTTCTTCCTTCAGAATCAAATTTTTCAATCCCAAAACCTTTTAAAATATTTTTTGGCTCTATTTTTGTAAAAGTAGCAACACCACTATACCCTTTTTTTTCCGCTGAAACAAAATACTTTTTCCATGAACCATAATTTAAAAATTTTTTTGTTAATTGTTCTTTCCTTGCTTTTGTTTCTTGAACACATAAAATATCAGGATCTTCAGAATCCAGAAAATCTATAAAACCTTTCTTTATAGCTGCTCTTATACCATTTACATTCCAAGATATGATTTTCATTAATATCACGCTCCTTAATGAAATTATACCATAAATATGATATAATTTTTCAGATTAAGAAATACTTTTAAAAACATATTTATCGAATACCCTGTTATTGATATTTTTCTATTTTTATATAAAAATAGAAATGCATCAGAAAAAAATGATACTTTAACAATTACATACCCAGAATGGGGTTTAGCTTTTATATGGATAAATATCGGTATAGAATTTTAATAAAATTTTTGATATATATGATATAATATTATTAAATAATATTCGCAAAACAAACTAAGTTAAGGAGGAAATTAAATGAGAATATTAAAAGGGCTAAAGCCTGAAAAGGTGTTTTATTATTTTGAAGAAATAAGTAAAATACCAAGATGTTCAGGAAATGAAAGAGCTATTAGCGATTATCTTGTAAATTTTGCTAAAGAAAGAAATTTAGAATACATTCAAGACAAAGCATTAAATGTGATTATAAGAAAACCAGCAACCAAAGGTTATGAAAATGCCCCAGGGGTTATTCTTCAGGGGCATATTGATATGGTTTGTGAAAAAACATCTGATTCAAATCATGATTTTTCAAAGGATTCTATAAAATTACAGATAGACGGTGATTATATAAAAGCAACTAATACAACATTAGGTGCAGATAATGGTATTGCAGTAGCTTACGCTTTAGCCGTATTAGATTCAAAAGATATTGAACATCCAGAAATAGAAGCATTATTCACGACAGAAGAAGAAACAGGAATGACTGGAGCAAATGAATTGGATCCTTCATTATTAAAAGGAAAAGTGTTATTAAATATTGATTCAGAAGAAGAAGGAATATTTTATGTAAGTTGTGCTGGCGGTTTAAGAGATATTATAACATTACCCGTTGAATTTATAGAACCAAAGAACAAACATGGTTTAAGATTAGTAATTTCAGGATTACAGGGTGGCCATTCTGGTATGGAAATTATAAAACAAAGAGGTAATGCTAATAAATTATTAGGAAGGGTGCTGTATGATTTAAATAAAAAAATAAAAGTTGAATGTGCTTCAATAAATGGTGGAGATAAAAGCAATGCTATTCCGAGAGAAGCAACAGCAGAATTGATTATTGATAATATGGAAAAAGCAAAAGAAATTATTGAATATTGGAACAAAACCTTTAAAAATGAATTAAGCGTTTCAGATCCAGATGTAACTGTTTCAATTAAGGAAATGGAAAAGCCAAAAAGTGCATTAACAAAAGAATCTTTTGAAAAAGCAATATATATTTTGATGTTAGTTCATGATGGAGTTCAAACAATGAGCAAAGCTATCGAAGGTCTGGTTGAGAGTTCCAGTAATCTTGGTATCGTAAAAACATATAATAATAAGATAGAATTTACTTCAGCAACAAGAAGTTCTGTAGAAACATTAAGAGATCTAATCCATAATAAATCAGAGATTATCGCAAATTTAACTGGAGCAACTATAACAACAAATGCTCCATATCCCGCATGGGAATATAAACCAGATTCAAAAATAAGAGAATTGATGAAAAAAGTATATAAAGATATGTATGGTAAAGAACCAGAAATAGCAGCTATTCACGCAGGATTAGAATGTGGTATTTTATCAGGAAAATTGAAAGATGTTGATATGATTTCTTTTGGACCTAATCTCTATGATGTTCACACACCACAGGAAAAAATGAGCATATCTTCAGTAAAAAGAGTCTGGGAATTTTTAATTGAAATATTAAAAGAAATGAAAAATTATTAATAAGAATAAATAAAAACAGGCCTTTTTGGCCTGTTTTTATTTATTCTTAAATAGTTTAACTTAATAACGTTTTTCATATAAATCTTTATTAATTATTACTTTTTTTTCTTTAAAATAGAATTTTCTTTAACATTTTATATAAAAATAAAGTTATTATAAATGCATTTAAAGTTCTTAAAACTCCTAAATATAATGGTGTTTGAAAATGTAAAAAAGTATCTAAGACAGATATAAATAATATTGATTGCCCAATATTCCAGAATATTTTAAAAAATCTGGTAGGTGGATTTGAAAAAATAAAGATATATGAAAATAATTCTTTAAATCGTGGTCTGGCTATTAACAGTTTCTCAAGCATATCTCTTAAATTTCTTTCAAACATTGTTGCAAATCCAAAATTTCCACTTCTCAATATATAATAAAAAAATATTGATGTCAATACTATTGATGAAAAAAGTATATCTTTTTTATTCAATTTAAAATTTCGTAATTGAACTATGAATAAAGTTATTGGTAGAGTTATGAGCAATAATTTTACCCCTCTTACTACAGAAATTTTGTAAACAAGTAAGTAGGTATATCCTGTTCCATATATCAATATTCCAAATATTATAGTTAATAATAATAAATTGACTACATTTTTAATACTAAAATATTTATTTTTCCACTTTATCCATATAATAAATGAAAACACTATAGCTAAAAAAACATAGGACCACGAAGTAAAAAATATATATGCAACTATATAACTTATAGATAATATTGGGCTTAAAAACAATAAGTATATAGAAATTATTGACATTGTAAGATAATTGAGCCATCTATTGGTATTAAATAAAGGAGGAATATTTTTATCTATATTTTTTAGATTATTGTTTATAGATTTTATTATTTCATTCCTTTTTTTATGCGATGGTATATAAAATACATTTATTCTTCTTTCATTAAATGCACGCCAGAAACGCTGGGTGATTTGACTAATATTGTATTTATCCATCTCTTTTGGCTTTATATAATGTGCATATCTGATTTTTCGCAATTCTGAATTATTTAGATAAATCTTGTATTTATCAAATAAAAAACCAAAATCGGAAAATTCGGCAATTATTATATTATCAAAATTCATTATAAATTCTTTAAAATCATTCAAACTTAAATTAGTCGAATTTTCACTTATAATTACAAAGTTTTGATATTTATAATAATCAATTTTTTTATTTTCTACAATAATAGAATGTTTTTCAAGTTTTTTATTATCAATAATATGATAACCATTTTTTAAAAATTTTATATCATTAAAAGTTATATAAACAAATAAGAACACTGCATATACTATAATCAAAATATAAAATAATCTTTTATGTTTTTTCAAAAAAATCACTTCCTCAATATATTTAAAAATCTAATCTATCTAAAACCTTTTTTAAATCAGGTGTTAAATTAGAAATTAATGTATAACGCTTATTTTTATATATAAATTCAAGAAAGTATGAATGTAAAAAATATCGTTTCAATCCAATTAATCTTTTCAACTTTTTATTTATTTCAAAATTACCATATTTATTATCTCCTGCAACAGGACTTTTTATTTCTGCAAATTGTTTTCTTATTTGATGTTTCCTTCCTGTTTTTATTTCAACATCCACAAAGGATAAATCTGTATTTTCTATTTTGTAATTATCAACAACATCATAAAACAACAAGGCTTTTTTATCTTCAAATACACTTTCTAATTTATTATTTTTCCCCTTTAATTTCCCTAAAACCAGTGCATAATACTTTTTTGTTATATCTCTTCCTTTTATAATATCTGTTAATTCCCTTGCAACCTGTTTATTTTTAGCAATCACTAAAACCCCGGAAGTATGTTTGTCCAATCTATGAACAAGATGTGGTTCGAATTCACCTTTCGAATAATATAATACCCCCTCTATAATAGTAACCTTTTCTTCATTTTTCCCCGGATGAACAGAAACACCTGCTGGTTTATTAATTGCAATAATATTTTTATCTTCAAAAATAATTTCAAAATCAAGTGGCCTTGGTAATATTTTCTCTTCTTTTTTTCTTTCTTCAAGTGGCCCTTTGTACTTTATCTCAATGATATCTCCTATATTCAACTCATAATCCTGCTTTTTTACCCTTTTACTATTTACATATACAAAACCTTTTCTAATGAGTTTATATATAAATCCTAATTTCAAATTACTAAAATTATTTCTTAAAAACTTATCCAATCTTTTATAATAATTTTTATCGTTTACAATTACTTTTTTTTGCATAAAATCGCTCCTTTTTTGATATAATATATATAATAACATACATTTATAACGAGGTGATAAATTTGTACAAAGAAATACTCAAAACATTATATTCTTTTCTTGGAAATAATATAATGAACGAAGAAGAAAAGTTAAAAGTAGAAATTTTTGACAAATTGAATTCAAAAAGTGATTTTTATGAAATATTGGATTTCTTAAAATCCGAAACATTTCCCAGAGAAATTGATAATAAATTCCTTTCCTTATTTATTATATCATTATTTAACCGTTTACGTATCTCCGTTGATTTTGAAAAGAAAATTTTGATTTACGGTAATGAAAAAATAAATTTTGATATACTGGAATTAAATAAAGGTATATTAAAAACTGAACCTCTTCTAATAGAGTTAATTGAATTATTGGATTATGGAAATTTGCCAACAGAATATCTTTTTGGAATATTATCAAATGATATTGCTAAAAGAATCAGGGTTTTTAAAGAATTAATAGGAACATCTAAAATAACAGACGAAAAATGGTCTGAAGAAGAGTTAAAGGGTTTGATAAATTCATTAACTGACTCTACAAGAGAATTTTTGAAATATATGGTAAAAAAAGGGAAAAGTTCTAAAGATGAAATAATGAAAGATTTACAGTTAAAAGATACACGTTCGGTTTCTGCCTTTACAAGTGCCATATCACGTAATTCACCTTCTAAAAAAGAAAGAATATTATTTGGAGAAAAAGGTAAGATTTATATTAATGAAGAATATAGGGAAATATTAAAAAGATTATTGTTATGAGTTAAAAAAACTTAATCCCATAATGAAATTAAGTCCTATAATAGTCAACTAGCGCAATTTATTTTATAAATATAAAAAATAGGCAGGCCAATGGCCTGCCATTTTATTTAAACGACGGGACTGTCTGGAATTATCAATTCTTTATTTGCTTCAACAACTTCTGGTGTAGGTTCTACTAATTCTGTTTTTACCAATTGTTCTAAGTATTCTTTTATTGAAAGATCCCAATATTCCTTTGTTACATAATATACTTTAGCTCCGCCAAGTTCATGTTGTACATCTGGCCATGGATATGATGGTTGTGCCATTCCGAGTCCCCATCTCTTAAATCCATTATAACTTTCATATGTTGCCCACCATTCTTTTGCACCTAATTTTTCAAATGCATATTTTGCTTTGGCATAATACATAATAGCTCCAACTCTTAATCCTCTAACAAAAGCCATTGAATGAAGACTAATATGAATTCCATTATTCATAACTCTTGCATTTGCAAAGCCTGCTAATTTCCCATTAATTGTTCCTATCATAAAATATGGATCTTTTAATCTATTTCTATACCAACCTAATAATTCTCCATAAACTCTTACACCAACAATATCATAAAAATCATGATCAACATCCAATAATTTCTTTATGAATGGCAATAATTTAGGAACTTCTTCTTTTTCTAATGGTCTGATATATAAATAACTACCGTCTTTTAATTTAGCCATTTCTGGTTTGTATGGTTCTAATTTTAATGATGGACCTGATAATAATGGTTCTAATTCCCTAACGTCAAATGTTATTTTTTCCTGTGATACTTTTTCCGGTATTTCTTTCCACATAATCTTTCCCCTCCATTACTTTTTTTATTCGTTTTATATTATTCTATTTCAAATGCAGCTACACGAGCGATACTTGATTCCCCATCAACTAATCTCCACGGGAATATACCAATGTACATTCTTCTGTTTAATACTTTATCTATTTCTCCACCAAGATTTTCTGCATGTAAAATCAAATGTGGGAATAAATCAATATGCATTAATTGATAAGTTTTATCATCAAAATATTCATCAAGAGGTTTTCCATATTTTTCTCTAAAATGCTTATCTGCCATAGCAGCAAATTCAGGTCTGTATTCTCTTAATATAGTATTCATTGGATGGTCAGCAGAACCACAGTCTACGCCAACCCATTTAATTTCCATTTCTTTTAACCAATCCGCAAATCTTTGATCAGGTCCTGGATGGAAATAATAATATTTATTTTCATTTGCTTCTGGTTGATCCCATGCATATTTGTGATATCCTGTATTAATAATTATAATATCACCTTTTTTGATTTCAAGATCATTTTCTTTTGCTACTTTTAATAATGTTTCAGGTGTATAGATATCAAAATCTCCAACTTCTTTGGAAATATCTAATATTACACCTTCATGGAATAAATAACCGTCTAATGGCAATGAAGCTATATCTCTTCCACCTGTCATAAAATGTCTTTGTCCATCGAGATGAGTTCCATTATGCATACTTGTTTGTACTATTTGACCATTAACTTTTTGAAGCATCATCCTTTTGAAATACCATAATTTCATTGGTTCGTAACCTGGCCATGGTGGTGTTGTAATGCCTATCTTTTGAGTTAAATCATACACTTTAATACCTGCCACAATAATCCCCCCTTAGTCTGAGTATTCTTTTACAAATGCTTCTAATGCATCTATAAATATGTTCATAGGCGGATAGGTCAATCCTGCCCCAACTTGACCTATGCCTGGATCTTTATGAGCTATACCAGTATTTATTCTTGGTAATATACCTTTCTCAACAACTTTCTTTATATCTAACCCTGTAGGAGTTCCCCTGAAGTTTAAGAATGGTATTTTATATGTATTATTTTCTGCATCTGTTATTTCATACATTTTTAAGGTTGTATCAATAGCTTCCTGAACCGTCCCACCAACAAATTTTACTATTGCTGGGGCTCCAGCCATTGCAAAGCCGCCAAATCCACCAGTTTCTGTAATTGTACTATCTCCAATATCAGGATTTGCATCTTCCTTTGTAAATCCTGGGAAGTATAAACCTTCAACTTCCTGAGCAGTACCAACAAACCATTTGCCTGGTAATCCTGCTACTCTAATACCAAAATCCGTTCCATTTCTTGCCATTACTGTAACTACAGTACTCCCCTTTATTCCTTCTGCTGCCAGTGTTGCTGATTTTGCTGCTGGCATTGAAAGATTTAAGAAGAAATGATCATTGGCATTGATAAATTCTATAACTGCTTTTTTCTCTTTATTTGAAAAATGAGTATCTAATATCGCAGGAGCTATTTCTCTTATAAATAATGAGGTTGCTGCTCTATTTCTGTTATGACATTCATCTCCCATTTGAACGGCCTGAGCGATTAAATTCTTTAGATTAATTTCACCTTTTATCTCAATTGCTTCTTTCAAAACAGGATATAATACTTCTTCCATCCATTTTAATTTTTCAATTACATCAGGGCCATTGGCTCCATATCTTAAAACCTTTCCCAACCCTTCATTCATTGTACAATAAGCTTTTGTACCATATGTTTTATTTTCTATGATAAATACAGGCATAGAAGCTGTCGCAACTCCAGCCATAGGTCCAACACCATCATGATGATGCCATGGATCAAATTCTATTTCACCAGATTCAATCAACTCAATAGCTTCTTTTTCATCTTTAGCTTTTCCTTCATAAATCAATCCACCAATAATAGCTCCCTTTAAAGGGCCACACATTCGATCCCATGTAATTGGAGGGCCTGCATGTAAAATTAAATTATCTTTCATACCTGGAACAACATCTCTTGCTATACCCATTCCAACTAATGTAGGCTGAGAATTCATAATTCTTTCTACTGCTTCTGCATTTGCTTTTTCAATATCAACGTTTAACTTTGAAAATTCACTTAATATTTCAACTGCTTTCGCTCCACCAAGAGGTGGTTTCCAATCAACATGAACAACATTTGCTCCCTGTTTTTTCAAATCTTCATAGAATGATTTTAATCCTATATTTACTATTTTTAATTCTTCTTTAAATAAACTCATCTTCCCAACTCCTTCCAAACATTAACTGCAAATTTTACTGCACTTGCATTGCTTGGGAAGACTATAACCCCAGCATCTTCCAGTTTCTTTTTTTGTTCATAATACTTTTGTGGATCTTCATATGTACCACAGATATTTGCAATTACACATCTATATTTATCTGAAGTTTCCCTTGCTGTTTTTACAGCCTCTGCAATTTCACCTGCTGGATCCATATGTGATCCCCAACCCAATACAACATCTACCATAATAATAGCTGTATCTTTATCTATATATTCTTTTATCAATCTTGATTTTCTCATTGTAAAGTCAATCATAGGATGCGGCCTTCCTACTGTAAATTCATCTTCTCCCATGTCCACAACTGTATGCTCTTTACTTTCATTAATATTTTCCAGTAAATATTCAGGATTTAATGGTTTAGGCGAATATATACCGCCTATTTCTTTGCTTAATAATACCATTGTTTCATCGGCAAGAGTTCCACCAGAGTATAATCCTCTTATATATTTACCTTCTTTTATTTTAGCTACTTCCTCTTTAACCTTTACATCAAAATCAAATGATTCTAAAAAGTCAAAATATGTATATTCGTCTTTATCTATTTCCTTTCCCTGACATAATAAAGCAGCTTTTATTGCAGCATCTTCAAGCGTATGACCTACTGTTATTTCAGAATCTTCTACAATACCATTGACAAAATGAACTACATGTTTTTTGTTTGTTTTTTTCAATAATTCCACTGCTTTTGAGACAACTTCTGGATAAGGTGGTTTTGATACAAGAACAATTATTTCAGTTTCATCATCTTCAATTAATCTTTTAATACCTTCTAAAAACATTAATCCACCAACATCTTTTTTTACATCTCTTCCACCTGTACCAATCAATTGAGATATTCCACAACCAAGATTTGATATTATGGATGAAACTTCCTGAGCCCCAGTTCCAGATGCTGCCACAATACCAATCTTTCCTCGTTTTACTACATTTGAAAATGCCATGGGTACTCCATTTATTATTGCTGTTCCACAATCTGGCCCCATTACCAGCAATCCTTTTTCAAGTGCATATTTCTTCAGGTCTATTTCTGTTTCTATTGGTACATTATCACTAAACAACATTACATTTAATCCCATATCTAGAGCCTTTTTCGTTTCTAGACCAGCATATTCCCCAGCTATGGAAATAACTGCCATATTTGCTCCATCTAATCTTTTTACCGCACTCTCAAGTGATGGGTAAAACTTTTCACCTTCATCTTCCTGAGTTTCTGCTTTAAGTAATTTTTCAACCTCTGCTTCAATTTCTTCCATATTTATATTTTCACCCTTGACCACAATCAATAAATCATTTGGAGTGGTACTTTCTAACTCTGAATCGAGCATTCCCAATTCTTTTAAAAACTCCTTATTTGTTTCTGTACCCATTCCAACAAGAGCTTCTTCAACGTTATCTTTTTTCTTTATATCTTCTGTTATAAGCATTAATGTAACGGAATCATAATATGCATTTGGTTTAATCATTTTATAAACCACGTTTATCCCTCCAAATCAATGAAAAATGATATACCTAACATCCAACCTAATCCTGAAGTATCCCCCATGTTTAACAATGCAGCCTTATTAATATTTTCTAAATATAATTTAACAGGTTTTGGTGCATAACCATTTGTGGCGTATTTCATTTGAAAATAAGAAAGATTATTTGTTCTTGTTTTTGCTATTTTTAATATAGTTTTATAATCTAACTTTTTGTTGTAAAAATAATTTAACAATAATATTCCAGATAGAATATCGTCAAATAACGGAGTTAATCCTGGTCCAAAACCTATTAAATCAATAAAGGAACTATTTTCTAAAGAACCAATAATTTTATTGTAAATTCTATAATCTAATCTGTTTTTCAGTACATTTTTTACTTTATTGTATGTTTCGTAGAAAATAATTTTATTAATTTTAGGATTATAAATAGCAAAATCCTTCAAAATAAATTTATCATCAAATATCAAATAATTATTTTCAATTTTTAATGTTGAAAATTTCAAAAAATGGGGAGGGGCGACCATCCCCAAAGCCCCAACCCTATTATCATAAGTGGAAATTGTAAAAATGTCATCATCATCAAACAAAAAATAATTTGAATGTCTGGTTTTGAAAAAACTTTTAGCATATCCTTTTTTAGCAAAAGTCGTATTTGATATTTCAACCATTTTAAACCTCACTAAGAATTATTCGTTAGATGCACCGGTTAAAGATAATATACCATTAACAACTATACCAACTACAGCAGCAAGTCCTAACCCTTGTAATGCAAAGTTCCCAGCTTGAAATACAGCTCCACCTAAACCAGTAACTAACATTAATGACATTGTTACTAAATTCTTTCCTTCAACTTTTACTTGATTATTAATTAAAGTTTTTGCACCAATACTTGCAATCATACCGAATAATAATATTTCTATTCCACCCATTACAGGAACAGGGATTGATCTGACAATTGCTCCAACTTTTGGTATCATAGCCATTAATATCGCAAAAAATGCAGCGATTCTCATAATCCATGGGTTAAAAGCTTTTGTGAATGCTAAAACTCCAGTGTTTTCACTATATGTTGTATTTGCAGGGCCACCTAAGAATCCACCCAATGATGTTGCCAATCCATCGCCCATTAATGTTCTATGCATTCCTGGATCTTCATAGAATTTTTTCCCTACAACTGCAGATATTGCAAAAACATCACCAAAGTGTTCTACTGATGGAGCAATAGCTACTGGAACTATTGCAGCAGCAGCATACCATGAAAATTTTGGTAAATAAATTTTCGGGAATCCTACCCATCCAGCTGTTCCGACTTCTGCAAAATGAACATTTCCAGTAATAGCTGCAACAATATAGCCCACGATAATCCCCCAAATAACAGGAATTAACCTACTAAATCCTCTTGTATATAATCTAACTATAATAGCTGTAAATAACGATACTAATGCTATCCACCAATTACCGCTTGCCATATTCACTGCAACAGGGCTCAAGATTAAACCAATTAATATAATCA
Organism: Marinitoga sp. 1197; assembly: GCF_001021165.1. Classification (NCBI taxonomy): domain Bacteria; kingdom Thermotogati; phylum Thermotogota; class Thermotogae; order Petrotogales; family Petrotogaceae; genus Marinitoga; species Marinitoga sp. 1197. The sequence continues at coordinate 18,447 of NZ_AZAY01000008.1, read as the reverse complement.
TTGTTCCAGATATTACAGGCGGGAATAACTTTTCAAATCGTCTAATTCCTATGAGCTTTATAAGCCATCCAAAACCAAATTTAACCAAACCAGCTAAAAAGATACCTCCTGTTGCATATGCTAGATATGGTTTCAGATCTACCCCTGCATTTACTGCATCCTGAATATTTCCATATTGCAAACCTGCTTCTTTCATATAGTGCATTGTAACCGCTATTATTGGTGCAATATATGCAAAACTCGAACCTAAAAAGACTGGTACTTTCCATTTAGTAATCCAATGAAATAATAACGTCCCAAGACCAGCGGTAAATAAAGCAACGTTAACAGGAATTCCTGTCAAATAAGGAACCAAAACTGTTGCACCAAACATTGTAAAGGTATGTTGTAATCCAAGTAATATTAATCCCCCAGTTCCCATACCTTTACTTCTATCTTCCTGTGGAACGATATTCAAATATTCGCTTTCGCTCATGTTTCTCCCCTCCTAAAAAAGATTTGGATAGACATATAAATTAATTATTATTTTTTTTATCTAAAGCATTTAAGATTTTATCTGCTGTTAATGGTAATTCATTAACATTTACTCCAAGTGCATCATATATTGCTGAAGCAATTGCTGGCGGAACAGAAATCATAGGATGTTCTCCAACACCTTTTGCCCCAAATGGAGAAGATTCTTCAAATGTTTGAACAAAATCATATTTTATTTCATCAGGGATATCAGCAATTGTTGGTATTTTATAATCTGTAAAAGATACAGTTAATGGATAACCTTTGTCATTGTATTTAACTCCTTCAAATAATGCAGGTCCCATACCCTGAATCATCCCACCAACAACCTGTCCTCCTGCAGTAATAGGATTAATAATTGTTCCAGCATCAAAAACACCAACTAATTTGAGCATCTTAAGTTCTCCAGTATCTAAATCAATTTCTACTTCAGCAGCTTGAGCACCAAATGTCCATTCAGCAGCTGCATTTCCCTGGCCTGTTTCAAGATCAAGGTTTGTTAACATTTCAGGGACAAAACTTCCTCTTCCTATTACAGGACCTCCAATTGCATGACCATCTGGATAAGTGTACCCCATAACGATATCTTTTAATAAAATATATTTCTCAGGTCTATATTTAACATAAACTCTATCGTCTTCAACTTCAAGATTATGTGGAGCAACACCCAATACTTTGGATGCTGTATCTTTAATTTGATTTAAAGCATCTTCTGCAGCTCTATATAATGCATTTCCAACTGTCCATAATGCTCTTGAAGCAACAGTCTGCCATTCATATGGGTTTACATCTGTATCAACAGGCATTACGAAATGTATTTTGTCTGGCGAGATGTGTAGAGCATCTGCAGCCATTTGAGTAACAGCAGTATTGAAGCCTTGACCAATTTCCTGAATACTTGCTTGTAACGTGACTGTAGCATCCTCATGGAATTTTATTATTACAGCAGAACCGGCATTTGTTGGCATAGCTGGTGCTTTAACTAGTCCAGCGATTCCTTTTCCTCTAACCTTTCTTGGATTCTCAGGTTGTTTTGATTTTTTATCATATTCTATCAATTCTGCAGCTTTTTTAAAACAAGCTTCAATATCGCCTGTATCATGATGTATAGTTTGTCCCATTGAATTAGTTAACCCTGGTTTTAGAACGTTCTTCAATCTTAATTCAAGTGGATCCATTCCTAACTTTTGAGCGACTTCATCTAAATTTCTTTCTGTTGCCCAATGTAATTCACCATGTCCAAATCCCCTAAAAGCTCCACCAAGGAAATGGTTGGTGTATACGCCATATGAGTCCGTTTTTAAGTTTGGAACATAGTATCCCCCAGGCAATGTATATCCTGCAGCTCTAACAACATTAGTTCCATATTCCGCATATGCTCCACCATCGAAAATTAACGTTGCTTCCATTGCAACTATTTTTCCTTCTTTAGTAACTCCCGTTTTTACATGGGCATACATAGCTTGTCTAACAACAGCTGAGATATCTTCTTCTCTTGTATATACTAATTTTATATGTCTTCCTTTTACTTTTTCTGATAATGCAATTACAATACCTTCCATATTTATACCAGCTTTTCCACCAAATCCTCCACCCACATATGGAGCAATAACTCTAACTTTATGTCTTGGGATTTTAAATGCAACAGCAATTAAGTTTCTTAATGTAAATGGAGATTGTGCACTTGACCATACAGTCAATTTTTCGTTATAATCCCAGAAAGAAATTGCTGCATGTGGTTCAAGTGGCGCATGATACATTTGAGGTAGATAATAATCACCTTCAACAATAACATCTGCTTCTTTAAATCCTTTTTCAACGTCTCCTTTTCTTGTTTTATGATGATGAAAAACATTTTTTTCAGGTTCAATATTATAAATCGGTAATCTTTCATAATTAGCTAAATCTGGATGTATTAGAACTTCGCCCTTCATTGATTCTCTAGGATCTTGAACAGTTGGCAGTTCTTCATATTCTACTTCTATTAGTTCAACAGCTCTTCTTGCAATTTCAAGAGAATCAGCCGCTACAGCTGCTACTGGTTCTCCAACATATCTAACTCTATCTGGTGTAATTATTGGTCTATCAACAAGATATATTCCCTGTCTATATGGAACATCTTTTCCAGTAACAATGGCTCTTACGCCTTGCAATGCTTCTGCTTTTGAAGTATCAATTTTTTTAATAATCCCATGAGGTATAGGGCTTCTTTTAACTGCAGCATAAAGCATATTCGGGAAAAACATATCAGTTACATATTTTGCATTTCCGGTAACTTTTTCGAATCCGTCAACTCTGTTCATAGGTTTTCCAACATATTCAAATTTAATTGGTGGTTTATATTCATATTTCATTATTCTGCACCTCCCATTTTCTGGGCAGCTAATTTAACAGCATCTAAAATAACAGTATACCCTGTACATCTACATAAATTTCCTGCCAATCTTTCTACAATAACTTCTTTTGTAGGATTTGGTATTTTTTCCAGCATAGCTTTTGTGGACATTATAAAGCCTGGAGTACAATAACCGCATTGAAATGCATTTGCTTCTATAAATGCTTCCTGAATTGGATGTAGTTTATTATCCTTTGTCAATCCTTCAACTGTTTCGATAACAGCACCATCAGCCTCAGGAGCCAAAACCAAACATGAATTCACAGGTCTTCCATTATATATAACAGTACATGCTCCACATTCTCCATTTCCACAGCCTTCTTTTGCACCTGTTAAATACAATTTCTCTCTTAGAACATCGAGGAGGGTCTCATTTGGTTTTACTTCCACTTCAATATTTTCATTATTTACAGTAAAAGCAATTTTCATTATAATCCCTCCTTTATCATATTCAATTCTCTTAATAATTTAATTGGTAATATTTTAGCCATTCTTTTTCTATATTCTGCAGTACCTCTTGCATCTGTTATAGGGTTAACACTATCATGAATAATTTGAGCAAATTCTTCCACGTTTTTCATTGTTAATTCTTTATCTTTTATAAATTCTTCAGCTTCAAAAATTCTTACAGGTGTTGGAGCTACTGAAGCTAAAGCAACTCTAATATCTCTTTTCCCTTTTGGATCAATAATTGTTAGCGCCATTCCTATTGTAGAAAGATCAACAGCTTTAATCCTTGAGACTTTATAATACCTTCCAACACTTTCACCTTCATATGGTATATGTATAGATTTAACTATTTCACCCTTTTCTAACACTGTCTTTCCAGGTCCAGTAAAGAAATCTTTTATCTTAACTTTTCTTTCTCCGTTTAATGAAACTAATGTCAATTCGGCATCATATGTAAGTAAAGCCGGGGCTGTATCTGAGGCTGGAGAAGCATTACAAATATTTCCAACTACAGTTCCTCTATTGCGGGTTTGATATCCTCCGACAACTCTGATTCCCTGATACAATGTTGGATAATACTCTTTAATATAACTGAATTCTTCAATTAATACATTGAGTTTTAGTCCAGCACCAAAAGTTAATCCTGCATCTTTTGAAAAATCTACATGAAATAGTTCATCAATTCCCTTTAAATCAACTACTAATTTTGGTTTAATTCTTCCTGCTCTCATTTTCACAATTAAGTCAGTTCCACCCAGGATAGGATAAGCATCTTCTTTATTTAGTATTTCCAGGGCTTCGTCTAGTGTTTTGGGTTTCACATAGTCATAACTAAACGTTATCATTTCTTTCCCCCCTTTAGAAAAATAAAATAAAAAACTTTTTCAGTTTTTTGTTTTTGTTGTATTTATATTTAGTATTATATACTTATTATCAAAATATTACAAGTAATATATTAGAAAGATATGCTTAAATAATTTTACATATCTACTTATAATGTGAGTTAATCAGTTGTAATAACATATTAAAAAAATTTCTATTACCCATTTCTAAAATACCGAAATAATCTTTATTTTATATCTATCACACAAAATAAAAAGCCCTTGATTTATTTGAATCAAGGGCTGATAAATAAATTTTATATTAATTTTTTATGTGGTTTCTAACTTTTCTATAAATTTAAAATCGACAGGAACAACTTGAGAAACACCATGTCTCATTGTTATTCCATGAAAAATCTCACCTATTTCCATCATCAATTTATTGTGCGTTATTATTATAAATTGCGTTTTTTGAGCATGATTTTTTATCAGCTTTGCAAGTTTCCCTGCATTTATATCATCAAGAGGCGCATCTATTTCATCCAATAAATAAAAAGGACTCGGATTAACATTCATTAGAGCAAATAAAAATGCGGAAGTTATTAAAGCTTTCTCACCCCCAGAGAATAATTGTAATTTTTGAAAATTTCTACCGGGTTTCTTTACAGATATTTCAACTCCTTTTTCAAATGATTTACCTTCTCCAACCATTTTTAGCACTCCATCTCCACCAACAAACAATTCTTTTATAAATTGTCCAAATTTTTCATTAACAAGATTAAATGTATTTAAATATTTTTCTTCAGCTTCATTATCTATCTTTTCTATGCCTTCTTTTAGAGATTTTATTGATTGTAAGATATCTTCTTTTTGTTTTCGTCTATCGTCTAATTCACTTTTTACCATTTCATATTCATCTAAAACTCCCAAATCAACACTACCTATATGTTTTAATGCTTTTTTTATGTCTTCTATTCTTCTTTCAAGAGCTAATATTTCCATTTCAGATAATTCTTCATATATAAAATCAGACAATTCTATACCAACATTTTTAGCCTTTTCTATTAAAAAGTCTTTTTCATGTTTTAAATTTTGTATTTCCAAATCCAGATCATGGGATATATTTTTTAATTCATCAATCTTATCCTTTAATTCATTTTTTTTGTGTTCATATTTTTCAAGTTCGCTAAATTTTTCAGTTTTTCCCTCTCTACTCATTTTCAACATTTTAAATGCATTTTCTATTTCGTTATTCATGGATTTTATTTCCTTTTCATACTCCACCAAATCGCTTTTTTTCCTGTTTATCTGTATTTTTAATTCGTTTAATAGATTATTTATCTCTTCTATTGTATTATTTATTGTATTTATCTCATTTTTTATTTTTGTTTTTTCAGAGGAATATTCGGATATTTTTGTTTCTATTGAGTTTTTATATAGATTCAATTCATCTAATTTAGCTATTTTTAACCGCAGTTCCTCATGTGTTGTGTGATTTGTTTTCTCTATTTCAGATATTTTTATTTCTAAATAACTTATTTTTTCTGTGTTTTCTAAAATCATATTATCAATATCAACTAATTCTTCCTTTATTTCTTCTTGTCGTATTTCATAAGAATCTATTCTATTTATAATCTCATTATATCTTTTTCTAGCAGATTCGTAATTGTTTTTAAATTCTTTATATGAATTCGCTCCATTTAATCTATCATATTTTATTTCATTCAGTTTATCCTCCAGCTTTTTTAATTCTAAGGAATTCTTTTTATATTCATATTCTACTTTTTTTAATTCTTCTTCTTTTACCTTTATTTCTTCTTCAATTTCTTTTAAATTTTCTTTTAAATCCTGTAATTCTCTTTTTCTTGACAATAATAACGTTGAATTATTTCCTTTTGATTTACCACCTGTTATCGCTCCTGATGTATTTATTATTTCTCCATCAATAGTGGCTATAGTCAAAGAAATATTTTTATAATTGTTTTTAATGTTTAAAGCGGTATTTAGTGCATCGACTACAACGGCATTACCAAATATATATTGTATTGCTTTTTCATAATCTTTTTTATAATTTATTAAATCTATAATATATCCATAAAATCCTGGCTCATTGCTTAATTCTTTATATTTTTTTATCCTTGGATTGATTAAATCAAGAGGAATAAATGTGATCCTCCCAGCTTGTTCCGCTTTTAAATAATTTATATATGTTGATACATATCTTGAATTTTTTACAACTACATTTTGCAATCTATACCCTGCAACCATCATCACTGCTGTTTCAAGTTCTTCAGGAACTTCAATTAAATTTAAAACAACATCTATTAAATTTTCCTCTTTATGAAATGCTTCAAATAATTTTTTTATCGCAAAAGAAAATCCTTCATATTCTGTAATTTGAAATGACAGATTTTGTATTTTTCTCTCTGTTATATCTTTATCATGTTTTAGCTTTTTCAAATAATTATATATATTAGTTAATTTAGTATGTAATTCTTCCACTACTATGTTTTTTTCATATATTTCTGCATTTAATTTTTCCTCTTTTTTTGTTATTGTTTTTAATTCTGTTTCAATCCTTTTTAAATTTTTTTCGAGCTTTTCTATAGTTTTTCCAAGATTATCTTTTTCTACATTTAAAAAATTTAATCTCTCTTCTTTATCAGCCAGTTCATTAATTAATTTATTTTTTTTACTTTCAAGATTTTTTAATTCATTATTTGTCTTTTTTATATTTTCTTTTAACTCTGTCAATTTATTCATTTCTTCTGAAATAGAACTCTCTATTTTTCTTTTTTCTTCTTCTATTGTTTTAATCTCTTTTATATACGTTTCAATCTCACTTTCATATTTCCCAAGCAAATCATTTATTTCTCCATATCTTTTTTTATTTTTCTGCAAATCTTCTTCAAATCTTTTCCTTTCCCAATCCTTTTCAACAATTTTAGAATTTAAATCATTAATCTCTTTCTCAAGATGTAATTTCATTTCTTCATATGATTTTAATCTCTGTCTGAAATTTTCGATCTTTTCTCCATATATTGATAATTGCTCTTCCTTTTCCTCAATTTCTTTTCTAAGCTCTTTATATAATCTCTCCACTTCAAAGCTTTCAGAAAGATACTCTTTTATTTTCAACCTGTTATTTTTTATTTTATCATCTATATCCTTTATTTTTTTGTCTATAGATAAACTTTTCGCTCCATAGTATTTTGTTCCTATAACCTTTAATTCATTACTATATTCCACATGTTTTTTTGCTCTTGAAGCTCTATTGGACAACGATCTAACTCTTTTTTCAACTTCATATAAAACATCATTTAGTCTTTCTAAATTTTCTTTTGTTTGATTTAACATTTTCAATGCAATTTCTTTCTTATCCAGATATATTTTTATTCCTGCCGCATCCTCTATTATAGTTCTTAATTGATCTGAAGAAGCTGAAACTAATTCTCTAACCTGATCTTGAGATATAATCGAATAAAAAGATTTCCCCACACCTGATCCACCAATAACATCAAAAATATCTTTTAATCTTGCATTTCTATTATCTATTTTATATTGAGTTTTTCCGTCTATTGTTAATATTTTACCTATTGTTCTGATTTTTCCATTTACATCTTTTATTTTTATAAAAACCTCTGCTTTTTTTGATGGTGGATATTTTTCTGATCCTCCAAATATAACATCGTATTTTTCCGAAATCCTTATCTGTTTAGAAGAATGTTCTCCAAGAAGCCATCTTAAAGCATCTACTATGTTGGATTTGCCAGAGCCATTTGGTCCAACTACGCTAACAATATTTGCATTTAGATTTAATATTATATTTTTTGCAAAACTTTTAAAACCCTTAATACGCATTTCTAATAAATTCAAAACTAAAACCCCCTTATTCTTTTATATTATATCATATTTTAGACACTGGAATTTCATATTTTTATTTTAAAATAATAATAGAATGTTCAGAAAGTATATCTATAAATAATAGAAAATATTAAATTTTGGAGGGATATATATGGATAGATTGGAATTTTTCACAATTACAGGAGAAGATGGCAATGAATATAATTTTATGTTTGTGGAAGAATTAAATATCGAAGGCAAAAAATACTGGATCTGTTATGAAGCATTTAGAGAGGAAGATAGTGAAGATATTATCCTGGGAGATACTGTTGCTTTTAAGGTTAATGAAAATAACGGCGAGTTATTTTTAGATGCTGTTGAAGATGATGATGAACTGGAAAAGGTTGAAGAAGAATGGAAAAAAATCATGGACAGCGTTGATATTGATGAAAATGAAGACTTTATTATGCTTGATGATGATAAATAATTGAAATTTTCAAAAAAGTTTTGGGGGTGATGGATTTCGAAAATAAATTATTCGATATCGCATATTTAATTCGTACTTTTGATGAGCCAATTTTTAAAAAAAATATCGAATTATACAAAAAAAATAATATTATACCTCAGTTAACCTGCATATTGACTTCTGATGATGCTGGAAGTATTTCTTATGCAAAAGGAATTAAGAATATCTGTAAAAAATACAATATAAATTTTGTTCTTGATAATGTTTCGAGTAAATTAGAATTGGAGAAAAAAATTATGTATTATAATAATGACAATAATACTCACGGTATTATTGTCATGTATCCTACTCCATTTAATATAAAAGATACCTATTTTATGAATTTAGTGTCCATCGAAAAAGATGTTGAGGGATTAAATCACGAATATATGGGGTATCTGGTTCAGCATGAATTTTATAGTGACAATGAGAATTTAAGAAAATTGGTTATACCTCCTACTGCGAAAGGAATATTATATGTATTAAAAAGAAATTATTTGGTTTATGAAAATCATTTTAAAATTAACGGAATATACCCAGATAATTTATTTGAAAATCCGTTCAAATTAGAAGGTAAAAAAATTGTAGTTATTAATGATTCTCTTGCTGTTGGAAGGTCTCTTGCTTTGATGATGTTAAATGAAAATGCAAGTGTTAGAGTTTGTCAAAAATATACAGATTATGAGGATATTATGAAATTTGTTTCTATTTCTGATATAATTATTTCTGCTGTTCCATCAGAAAAATTTATAATACCAACAAAATATATACCAGAAAATTCTATTGTTTTTGATATAGCTTTCGAAGGAAATTTTGAATATCCTGATGTTTTTGATAAAATTTTTAAAATTTCTCCAAAATGGAATTTGGTAAAAAAAGGTAATAGAATAAATGATATGACATTGCACAGACTAATTTCTAACCTATTTTATCTTGTAAACAGAAAATTGCCAGAAAATGATTTAAGAGAGTTAAAGAACTTTGAAAAAAATATTAAAAAGGCGGGGTTTTAAGTTGAAGAAAAGTATTCTTATTATATTAATTAGTGCAATTTCTTTAATAACTTATGGTTTTAATTTTTCGTTACGAATGGACAATAATATGAATAATATAAAATCATTTCAAGGTTTTACTTTTAAAGTTACACATGATTTTAAAGGTTTTAATTTTTTAGGAGAATTAAATGCTTATAATGATGACAAATACAATTTAAGCGGGTTAGAAAATGCTTTTTATGAAGGCTATTATTTCTATATGAAAAATGGTGGAGTTTCTATTGATTTTGACAATTATAAATTAAGATTTGGACGATTGCAACATTATGATATTGTAGATTCACCATATTCATTGTACATTTCCTCTAAAGGATTATCATCTGTTATTATAGATTTCAATTATGAAGATGAATCGTTTTTTTATGAAACAAGATATATTGAATTAAACAGGCAGTCTCAACTTGGTTATAAAGATAGAGGAGCGAATTTTAAAACATATGGATTAAAAATTGGGAACTTTAGATTTGCATATGAAGAATCAGCCGTTTATGTAAATACAGCATTTGATATAGAATATTTTTTAAATGTAATACCAAACTTTTTTGTTCAATATGTAAATATATCTTCTGGAAAACCATGGTATCATGGATATAACGCAAATTCAATAATGGGGTTTATGTTAGACTATAAAAATGAAACCCTTTATTATTACGGTCAAATTTTGGTTGATGATATAAATGCAAATAGAATTTTAGATCCAGAGGCTTACCAAAATCCGGATAAAATCGCATGGAGTTTTGGAGGCAAAATAAAAACAAAGTATGGTGCATTTGGATTATACAGTGCAGGAGCTACAAAATATACATTTCAACCGTCTGGAAATGGAACAAATAAATATTATGGATATACATATTATCCTGATGTTGATATTAATGGAAAAACAATACCCAATGAAGAGAATTATATAGGATATTATAATGGTGAAAACAATATAGCATTTATGGCGATATATGAAAATAAAATTCAAAATATAAATATAAATGGAAGTTTTGAATATGTTATTTCTGGAAGTAAATCACCGGCAAATCCATGGGGAGAATATACAACATGGACAGAAGGAGGTCAGGGAACAAAATTTTTAGATGATAAAATATTAGAGCATAAATATGATTTTAGTTTAAAAGTTGATTATCCTTTTTATGGATTAAAAATATTTAATGGTATGAATTTGAGATATACGAAAAACAAGTTAGAACTTGTGGATACCTCAGAAAGCGACAATTACGATATGAAAATATTTAAACCATCAAACAAGGATGAATTTTATTATAACTTTAATATTGGGGTGGAATATAGATTTTAAGTATGTTGGTGAGAATAATGAAAGACATTAGATGGATTCAAAGATTTCAAAATCTTAAAAAAGCTTTTAATCAATTAAGCAATGCAGTTAAGCTTTCGAAAGAAAGAGATCTTTCTATATTGGAAAAGCAAGGATTAATTCAAAGTTTTGAATATACACATGAATTAGCCTGGAAAACATTGAAAGATTTTTTTGAGAATAAAGGAAACTTTAATATATATGGTTCAAGAGATGCGATAAGAGACGCTTTTAAAAATAGGATTATAATTAATGGAGATATATGGATGAAAATGATATTAAGTAGAAATTTGACGAGCCATACATATGACGAAAGTACAGCAGATGAAATAGTTGATTTAATTATTAATCTTTATTATGATGAATTTAAAAAATTAATTCAAAAATTAGAAAGTTTAAAAAGGAATGAGGATTAATGAAATTTGGAATAAAAAAAAGCTCCGGAAAGACCTTATTAAAATATTTTCTAACAACAAAAAAATAAAAAAGGTTGTTTTATTTGGCTCAAGAGCAAAGGAAAATTTTAAAAATGGTTCGGATATAGATATAGCACTATATGGAGAAGTTCTAAACATAAATGATATTGTCTCAATTCAGGTTGAAATTGAAAAACTTGAAATTCCATATGGAATAGATTTAATAATTTATAATAAAATAGATAGCAAAGAACTAAAAGAGCATATAGATAGAGTTGGTAAAATTTTATACAAAAGAGATTGATTAAATTTTCATAAGTAAAATATGGCCATGAACCACGGCCATATTTTATAATTATTCTTTATTTAATTTTGCAAAATACAGAAGTTCTGCTTCTATAAATCCATCTAAATCACCATCTAATACAGCATCAGCGTTTGATGTTTCGTAATTTGTTCTATGATCCTTAACCATTTTATAAGGATACAACACATAAGATCTTATTTGATTTCCCCATGATATATCCTTCATATCACCCATCAACTTTAATTTTTCTTCCATTTTCTTTTTCATTTCAAGTTCAAAAAGTCTGGCTTTTAAAATTTGCATGGCTGTTGCTTTATTCTGATGTTGAGATCGTTCATTTTGACAGGCAACCACAATACCTGTAGGTAAATGAGTTATTCTAACAGCAGAGTCTGTTTTATTAACATGTTGTCCTCCTGCACCTCCAGCTCTATAGGTATCTATTTTTAAATCATCTGGTCTTATTTCTATATCAATATCTTCTTCTAATTCTGGAGTTACTGAAACGGATGCAAAGGAAGTGTGTCTCCTATTTGCAGCATCAAAAGGAGAAACTCTAACTAATCTATGAACTCCTGATTCGTATTTTAATTTCCCATAAACAAAGGATCCATTTATCTTTATTGTAACACTTTTTATTCCGGCTTCATCACCAGGCAAATAATCTATTATCTCTATTTTATATGAATTCTTTTCTGCCCATCTTGTATACATTCTAAGTAGCATATCTGCCCAATCATGTGATTCTGTCCCTCCTGCTCCTGGATGAATCGTTAAAAATACATTATTTGAGTCATATTTCCCAGATAATAACATTGCCAGTTCAAAACTTTTTACCTTTGTTTCTATTTCTTTAAGTATTTCAAGAGCCTGTTCATCCATTGAAGGGTCTTCCTCACTAAATTCTATAGCAACCTGAAGATCTTCAAATAAAGATTGGAGATTTTCAAATTCTTCTCTTTCATTCTTTAAGTGTTGTAATTCTCTCGATATTTTTTCTGCACGTTTTTGATCATTCCAGAAATCCGGATCTGTCATATTTTTTTCCAACTCATTTATTCTCGAATTTGTTTTATTTATATCAAAAAGATTCTGAAGATTTTTAAATTTCTCATGTAATTCATCAATTTTTACCTTCACTTCATAATCAAGCATTTTTTCACCTCTTTATTCTAATTCTTTTATGAGTTTTCTTTTTCTCTTTTCTTTTTTCCGCTCTATTTATTACACTTGTATCATTATGAACAAAATTCAATTGATGTATCTTCTTTTTTGTTTCCTCCTCTTCTTTCGATGTATCCACTTTTATTATTCTTAACAAATAAGAAACAGTGTCATCATATATATTATTTATCAATTCTTCAAATAAAATATATGATTCCTTTTTAAATTCCATTGCCGGATCTTTTTGTCCATAAGCTCTTAAGCTAACAGCTTCTTTTAAATGTTCCGTTGCTTCAAGATGTTTTCTCCATCTTTCATCAATTATTCTGAGCATTATAAATTTAGCTATTCTCTGGAACTCATCTCCAAACTCGTTCTTTTTTGAACGATATTTATCCCATAATATTTTAAATACCTTATCCTTACATTCTTCAACACTATCATATTCTACCTTTTCAACTATACCAAACATCTGTAATTTTTTCATTAATTCTTCTTTATCCACAAATTCCTCTTCATTTATGGAAGATTCAACAAGTCTATCGACAACATCCTCAAATATTTCCTTTAAATGTTCATCATAATTTTCCTGTCCTAATATCCAATCCCTATGAGAATATATTGATGATCTCTGATAATCCATAATAGAATCGAGTTCAAAAAGTCTTTTTCTTATAGAAAAATGTATTCCTTCTACTCTTTTCTGCGCATCTCTTATTATTTTACTCAGCAACGAATGTTCAATAGGTTGCCCATCTTCAATTTTTAAAGTATTCATTATATTTTTTAATTTATCGCCACCAAATAATCTTAATAAATCATCCTCAAAAGAAAGGAAAAATCTTGATTCCCCTGGATCCCCTTGCCTTCCAGAACGACCTATCAACTGATTGTCAATTCTCCTACTTTCATGTCTTTCAGTCCCTAATACATATAATCCACCTAATTCTACAACACCTTCACCTAATTTAATATCAGTTCCTCTACCTGCCATATTTGTGGCTATTGTTATCATACCCTTCTGACCAGCCTGGGCTATAATTTCAGCTTCTTTTTCATGATATTTTGCATTTAATACATTATGAGGAATACCTTCTTTTTTTAACATATGACTCAACAACTCACTTGTTTCTATAGAAGTTGTACCAACCAGCATTGGTTGACCTTTTTTATGTCTATCACTTATTTCTTTTACTACGGCATTCCACTTTTCCTTTTGTGTTTTAAATATTAAATCATTTTTATCTTTTCTTATTACCGGCTTATTTGTTGGTATTACAACAACCTCACAATTGTAAATTTGTTTGAATTCATCTTCTTCAGTTTTTGCAGTACCTGTCATACCAGCTAATTTCTCATACATTCTAAAATAATTTTGAAATGTTATAGTTGCATATGTTAATGATTCTTCTTTGACTTTAACTCCTTCTTTGGCTTCAATTGCCTGATGCAATCCTTCAGAATATCTTCTTCCCTGCATCAATCTTCCAGTAAATTCATCAACTATTATAATCTCGCCATTTTGAATAATATAATCTTTATCTCTTTTAAAATAGTGTAAGGCTTTTAATGCATTTAATGTATGAAATAAGAAATGTATATTTTTAGGATCGTATAAATTTTCTATTCCAAGCATTTTTTCTAATCTTGCTATACCATCATCAGTTAAAATTACAGCCTTACTTTTTTCATCCAGCGTAAAATCTTCATCTTTTCTTAATTTTCTTGCTATTGATGCAAATTTAGTATAAAGATGTGATGGAGTATCTGATGGCCCGGATATTATCAATGGTGTTCTCGCTTCGTCTATTAATATACTATCTGCTTCATCAACTATTACATAATGATGACCTCTTTGAACCTTATCTTTTAAATCATATACAAGGTTATCTCTTAAATAATCAAATCCAAATTCATTTGCTGTTCCATAAGTGATATCGCATTGATATGCTTTTTTTCTATCTTCGTTTTCCATTCCAGCTTGAATAAAACCGACGCTTAAACCCAAAAATTCATATACTGGCCCCATCCATTGCGCATCCCTTTTTGCCAGATAATCATTATGTGTTGCAAGATGCACACCTTTTCCACTCAAAGCATTTAAATATACAGGTAATGTCGCAACCAATGTTTTACCTTCACCAGTTTTCATTTCTGCTATATTACCTTCGTGTAATGCAATACCTCCCATTAGTTGAACATCAAAATGTCTCATTTTTAAGACTCTTTTAGATGTTTCTCTTACTACAGCAAAAGCTTCTACCAATAAATCATCAACAGTCTCTCCATTTTTCAATCTTTCTTTAAATTCATCTGTTTTATTTTTTAATTCCTCATCCGTTAGTTTTTCCATGGTATCTTCCAATAAATTGATTTTTTCTACTACCTTTTTATATTTATTCAAAATCCTTTTGTTTTTATCGAAAATCTTTGCTAATATATTCATATAAACACCTACCTTAATATTATTTTTTCTATAAATCTATTATTATCTGATGCATTAATTATTATAAATTCACCCGGCACAGAATTTCCTATATATTCTTCAAAAAAAGCATTTATATTTGAATACCATATATACAAAATATTGTCCGGAATATCATTTGAATCGAAAATTCTCAAATTTGAAAATTTTTTTGAACTAACTATTAAATATTTCATCAAAGATGGAGCTATTGAAGATATTATCATACTATTTTTGTTTACATATAAATATATAGCAGAACCTATATTATTATAATAAATAGAATAATAAAAATAGTTTCCAAGAGTTTTTCTTTCTATTCCCCATTTTTTCATTTTATCTTCTATTTTGTCAAGAAACACTTCTCCAGGAATAATTACAGAAATACCATCACCTTTTCTGGAAAAATATTCACTCAAATATATATTCCCCTTATATTTAATCGATTTTAAAATATACATTAATGAGTTACGAGAATATTCGTCTATAGGCGAAAATATCTTTGAAGTAATATTATAAACCTCCGATATCTCATTTAAATTCAGGTAAATTAATGAATCTCCAAAAACTTTATAATTTTTATCAAATCTTGATATGCTTATTATTTTTAATGAGCTTTCTACATTAAAAATAATTTCTTTATTATAATAATTTATTTTTACATTCCCAGAAATATTATCAGAATATTTTGACATATATAATTTCTGGAATGGTTCAACTAAATAATTAAACTTCTGATTTTTAAATGATATATAAATATTATCTTTTATGTTCAATTTTATTAAATTAAAATCATCCAATAACTCAAATATTTTCTCTAAAGATATATAATCATTATAAAATATAATATGTCCCCCTATTAAATAAACTTTTAAATTGAGCTCTTTTACTAAATATTCACCTGTCTGCTTAATATATTCTACCTCATAACTAAAAAGATTTTTTATCAAATTAATTAACTTTTCCTGATTATTGTAATCTGTTATTATATAACCATTAAAATTTTTAAGAAATTTTATTATATCCTGAGCAGGATTTATCCAGAAAAAATCTTTAATATCAAAATGATTGTTAGATATAATCAAAAAATTTGAAGATATAAATTTATTTACATCATTTATTTCATCATCTTTTAAATTTTTAATTAAATATTCATATAATGATTCTTGTCCTGCTCCTTCTTTTGAATATAAATATCTAAAAAATGAAATATTACTATATAAATTATGGTAAAATAATTGTGGATTGTGAAAATAAAAATAAAAATCATAATTATTTAATAAATTAAATGGAAAAATTGAAATTTGGAATATTAAAAATAGAAATAAAAATATTTTTTTCATATAATCACCCCGTTTTCTGTTATAATAAATTATAGCAGAAAAAATTTTTTTAATTGTTTCTATTTTAAAATTTTAATTACAATTTAAACAAGGTGATAATTATGGACATTGGAATTCGAGAAAAATTAAAATTATATGAGAAACATATAAATAGTACGCAATTTGACATAGGTTTTTATTTTTTGATTGAAAATATTAGTAAATTTATAGAATCCATAGACGTAGATATTTATATTTGTGAAAATCCTAATTTTGTACCAGAAAATATATTTAAATTTATTAGAATAGCAAGAATATTCAAATTTTTTAATATAAGAAAAATAGTTATTTTGAAAGGAGTTAAAAGGCAACAAGTAGAACTAATATATAAAGAAAAAAAATTAAAATTAAATTATGAATTGTTGTTAAAATCTGAGAGTGAAATAATGTATTATATAATTTCA
Source organism: Marinitoga sp. 1197 (assembly GCF_001021165.1). Lineage (NCBI taxonomy): Bacteria > Thermotogati > Thermotogota > Thermotogae > Petrotogales > Petrotogaceae > Marinitoga > Marinitoga sp. 1197. Next base: position 1,407 of record NZ_AZAY01000008.1, on the reverse strand, counting down.
AATTCATCACCTTTAATTTCATTGGAAATGGTTTCAACTTTTTTAAAAGGTAGTGGATTATCATATGTAATGCTAAATTCAAGAACTTTTTTGGAAGAAGCAGCAAAAAAAGAAACAAATATTGATAAATTAATATTCATTTATTTGACGGCAATTACAGTAAACATAGGGGGATCATTTAACAGAGCAATATTATTTCAAAAAAAAGGAGATAGTTATGAAGTTTTTAGGGCATTAGGATTTAAAAATGAAGAAGAAGCTCATAGAGTTTGGAAATATATGGAAGAATCTAATATAGACTTTGAGGAAAAAATAAAGAATTATAAAGGTAGTGAATATTTTAGTTCATTAGAAGAAGAAATAAGATCATTTAAAATAAATGAAGACATTATATCAAAAAATACCTTATTTGAAGAGATATTAAATTCTGGTAAAGCTATGCATATTCCTGCTTCGATTTTACCTATTGAAATATCAAATGCTTTAAATATTATTGGTGAATGTGCAATTTGTTCATTAAAAAGTGAAAATAAAAATTTTGGTTTTATAATAGCAGATAATAGATATAATCTTAAACCGATTACAAGGGATCAATTATATATTTTGGATTATTTTTCAAAACAAACAATAATATTATGGGAAAATAAATTATTTATAGATGCTTTAAGATTTGAAGCTGAAAAAGATTTTTTAACAGGATTTTACAATAGAAGGAGTTTGGATAGATATATAGAGACGTTAACATTATCCAGAAAAGAAAATATAGGGATCGTTTTTATAGATATGGATGATTTTAAAAAAATTAATGATACTTATGGTCATGACAAAGGAGATAAAATTATAAGAGCTTTTTCTAATATAGTATTAAAAAACATTAGAAGAGAGGATAAAACTTTTAGATATGGAGGAGATGAATTTGTTTTAATTTTTGAATCAATAAATAGTAAAGATTTATTTGATATACTTTTTAGAATAAATAAGGATTTTAAAAAAGAAGTTGGATATACTTTTTCGTCTGGTGGGGTTGTATGTGAAAACTCATTAAAAATATATCAGTGTTTAAAGAAAGCAGATGAACTATTATATGAAATAAAAAAATCTTCAAAAGGAAAAATAAATATAAAATAAAAAACAATCTGAGATATCTATCTCAGATTGTTTCAGACTGTCGACAAAGTCCAAGTAATCCTGGTATAATAAAAATAGGGGTTACTTGGATTTTTTTTTGGAGGTGAAAGAAGTGATCACCAAAAGGAAAAGAGATGCAAGAAGACAAATAGAGATGGTAGCAATAGAGGATTTGGTGCCGGAAGACCATTTAGTAAGAAAAATAGAAGCAGCAATAAAATTTGATTTCATATATAAGTTAGTAGAAGATAAGTACTCACAGGATAATGGAAGACCAAG